>CAMLOC010000513.1 GCA_946481465.1 uncultured Shinella sp.
TCCCCTTCTCCCCGCTTGCGGGGAGAAGGTGGCCGGCAGGCCGGATGAGGGGCGGGCCGCAGGCGATGTCAGCGCAAAAGCGACCGCGCCTCCTCGATGCCCAGCGCCGCGGGCTGGGTGCAGGTGGTCGCGATGTCGATCGCCCTGCCCTCTTCGGCCGAACGCAGGATCGCGGTCAGGACGTCGATCGTGTGCAGCGACCGGTCCAGCGAGCAGCGATAGTCGCGGCCGGTCGCCACCGCCTCCATCATGTCGGCAAGGCCGATGCCGCGGTAGTTCGCCTGCGTACCCCAGTCGAATTCGTAGTTGTGGGCGGTCAGCGGATGATCCCAGACCTCCACCTCTTTCGGCTCGCGATCCCTGCCGGCGACCTCCACCGCGCCGCCGAAGAAATTCGGGTCGGGCACGAAGACGGCGCCCTCGGTGCCGTAGAGCTCCATGTTCTGGTGGCGATGCGCCCAGACGTCCCAGCTCGCCATCAGCGCGACCTGCGCGCCGCTGACGAAGTCGAGGATCGCGTGGATGTTCGTCGCGACGGCCACCGGCACCTTCTCGCCGAGGCGCGGGCCGTTGCCGATGGTGCGCTCCTCATGCGCCCGGTTGGCGAGCGCCACGACGCGCCGCACCGGCCCGACGAGGTTGACGAGGTTGTTGACGTAATAGGGGCCCATGTCGAGGATCGGCCCGCCGCCCGGCGCGAAGAAGAAGTCCGGGTTGGGATGCCAGCTCTCCATGCCCGGGCCCAGCACATGCGCCGTGCCGGACATGATCTTGCCGACCGCGCCGCTGTCGATGAGATGGCGCACGAACTGGTGCGAGCCGCCGAGATAGGTGTCCGGCGCCGAGCCGACCTTCAGGCCCCGCGCGTCGGCGATGCGGCGCAGGTCCTCGCCCTGTTCCAGCGTCAGCACGAAGGGCTTTTCGGAATAGACGTGCTTTCCGGCCTCCAGCGCCCTTTTCGAGACGGGGTAGTGCGCCTCCGGCACCGTCAGGTTGACGACGACGTCGACGGCGGGATTGGCGAGCAGCGCGTCGATCTCCTGCGCATCCACGCCGAACTCCTCCGCACGCGCCCGGGACGCGTCCGGGTTGATATCGGCGCAGGCGACGAGCTTCAGGTTCCTGAAGGTCGGGACCAGCCTGAAATAGGCGCTCGATATGTTGCCGCAGCCGATGATGCCGACTCCGTATTCCTTGCTCATGATGCTCTGTCCTCAAAATGCCCTGATGGTCGCGATCGAGCGCGTGGCGAGCCGCGCAATATCGCTGGGATTGTCGTGTTCGACGATGAAATGCCTGACGGGAGAACCGGCGAGCGCCTTGGCGAGATCGCCCCACGGCACCGTGCCGTGGCCGACATCCGCCCAGCCGTCCTCGTCCGTGTTCTCGCCCTTCGGCGCGATGTCCTTGACGTGAACGGCGGTGATGCGGTCGCCGTATTTCCGGATCCAGGCGAAGGGATCGGCGCCGCCGCGGATGATCCAGGCGATATCCGCCTCCCAGGCGAGATCCGGCCCGCCGGCAAAGAGATGGTCCTGCGGCACGCTGCCGTCGGGCAGCGCGAAGAACTCGAAATCGTGGTTGTGCCAGCCGAAGGTGAGGCCCGCCTTGCGGATCGGTTCGCCGGCCTTCTGAAGCCTCTCCCCGAAGGCGCGCCAGCCGGCGGCGTCCGTCGGGCGGTCCTCCGGCAGGAGATAGGGGCAATAGACCGCGGTGATGCCGAGCGTGCGGCAGATGGCAAGCACCCGGTCCGGCTCCTTTTCCAGCATGTCGAGGCTGAAATGGGCGGTGGGCATGGTGAGCCCGCTCGCATCGAGATCGGCCTTCACCGCGAGGATCGCGGCATCGTCGAGCTCCCCATAGAGGGCGCCGTAGCCCTCGACCTGCTTGTAGCCGGCATCGGCAAGGGTACGGAACACCTGCGAAAAGGGCTGGAAGTTGCGGGCGCTGTAAAGCTGGAAACTGACCGTCTGCATCAAGAACTCCTTGTCTTGCTTAGAGTGGAAACCGGGGCCCCGACAGGAGCCGCGCCGGTGCTAGATTCGTTCCTCCGTCCCCGCGTCGAACAGCGAGGCGAGCCCCATGTCGAAGGAGAGCGTCACGCCGGTCCCCGGCGCAAAGCGCCGCGCACCGCCGACGCGCACGGAGAGGGTGTGGCCGGCATGCTTCAGCCAAAGCAGGTTGTCGGCCCCCATCGGCTCCTCGATATCGACGGTCGCCCGGTGGGTGTCGCCGCCCTCCGCATCGACCGCGACATGCTCCGGCCTCACGCCGAGCACGACCTTGCGGCCGGGCCGGAGAGCCTCTGCCGCGTCGTAGCCGTCGAGCGCGAAATCGACGCCGTTCGTCGTGAAGACCGGCCCGCCGTCCCGCCCCGCGATCTCCCCGTGCAGGAAATTCATCGAGGGCGAGCCGATGAAGCCGGCGACGAACATGTTCCTCGGCGCGTTGTAGATCGTGTTCGGATCGGCGAGCTGCTGGATGACGCCGCTCTTCATGATGGCGATGCGGTCGGCGAGCGTCAGGGCCTCGATCTGGTCGTGGGTGACGTAGATCATCGTGTTCTTCAGAGACTGGTGCAGCCGCTTGATTTCCACGCGCAGCTCGGAGCGCAGCTTCGCGTCGAGATTGGACAGCGGCTCGTCGAAGAGGAAGACGTCGACGTCTCGCACAAGTGCACGCCCGATCGCCACGCGCTGGCGCTGGCCGCCGGAAAGCTCCGAGGGCTTGCGCTTCAGGAGCGGGCCGATCTGCAGGATCTCGGCGGCGCGGGTGATGCGCTTGTCGATCTCCGGCCGCGGCATCTTCGCCACCTGCAGGCCAAAGGAGAGGTTCTTCTCCACCGTCATCTGCGGATAGAGCGCATAGGACTGGAACACCATGCCGATGCCCCGGTCCTTCGGCTCCTCCCAGGTGACGTTCTTGTTCTTGATGAAGATCTGCCCGCCCGTCGGCTCCAGCAGGCCGGCGATGCAGTTGAGCAGGGTCGACTTGCCGCAGCCGGACGAACCGAGGAGGACGAGGAACTCGCCGTCGCCGATATCGAGGTTGAGGTTCTCCAGGACGTTGACCGCGCCGAAGCTCAAGGACAGGTCTTTGATCGATACGGAATTCTGCATGATTTACCCCTTCACTGCGCCGGCGGCGATGCCGCGGACGAAGAGGCGTCCCGACACGAAATAGACGATGAGCGGAACCGCGCCGGTGAGCATGGTCGCGGCCATATTGACATTGTATTCCTTCACCCCCTGGACGGAGTTGACGATGTTGTTGAGCTGAACCGTCATCGGGTAGTATTCCGGCCGGGTGAACACGACGCCGAAGAGGAAGTCGTTCCAGATGCCGGTGATCTGCAGGATCATCGCGACGACGAAGATCGGCAGCGACATGGGCAGCATGATGCGCAGGTAAATCTGCCAGAAGCCCGCCCCGTCGATGCGCGCCGCCTTGAACAGTTCCTCCGGCAGCGCGGAGAAATAGTTGCGGAAGAGCAGCGTCAGGATCGGCATGCCGAAGACGGTGTGCACGATGACGAGGCCCGTCAGCGTGCCGTAGATGCCCATTTCGCGCAGCACGATGACGATCGGGTAGATCATCACCTGATAGGGAATGAAGGCGCCGACGATCAGGATCGTGAAGAACAGCTCCGCGCCCTTGAAGCGCCAGTTGGCAAGCGCATAGCCGTTGACCGAGGCGATCGCGATCGAGACGATCGTCGAGGGAACGGTGATGCGCACCGAGTTCCAGAAGCCGCGCGAAAGGCCGTCGCAGTTAAGCCCGGTGCAGGCACTCGCCC
>CAMLOC010000514.1 GCA_946481465.1 uncultured Shinella sp.
AGATGAGGTTGATATACATCATCGGGTTGCCGCCGAGGTCGTTCGTGAAGAAGTTGGTTCCCACGTAGCGGTCGAGCGACAGGAGGGCGAGCGTCGCCGTCAGGATCGGGAAGGTCGCGACGATCAGGATGTTGGTGCACAGCGACGTCCAGGTGAAGACCGGCATCTTCATGAAGGTCATGCCCGGCGCGCGCATCTTCACGATGGTCGCGATGAGGTTGATGCCCGACAGCGTCGTGCCGACGCCGGCCACCTGCAGGCCCCAAATGTAATAGTCGACGCCGACGCCGGGGCTGTAGTCCGCGCCCGAGAGCGGCGGATAGGCGAGCCAGCCGGTGCGGGCGAATTCGCCGACGAACAGCGACATCATGATGATGATCGCCCCGCCCGTCGTCATCCAGAAGGAGAAATTGTTGAGGAAGGGGAAGGAGACGTCGCGCGCGCCGATCTGCAGGGGCACGACATAGTTCATGAAGCCGGTGACGAAGGGCATCGCCACGAAGAAGATCATGATCACGCCGTGCGCGGTGAAGATCTGGTCGTAGTGGTGCGGATTGAGGTAGCCCTCGCTGCCGTTGAAGGCGATCGCCTGCTGGATGCGCATCATGATGGCGTCGGCAAAGCCGCGCAAAAGCATGATGATGGCGAGGATGATGTACATGATGCCGATCTTCTTGTGATCGACCGACGTGAACCACTCGTTCCAGAGATAGCCCCAGAGCCTGAACTTCGTGACAAGCGCCAGAAGCGCGATGCCGCCGACCGCCACGGCCGCGAAGGTCACGACGAGGATGGGCTCGTGATAGGGGATGGCTTCCCAGGTAAGCCGTCCGAAGAGGAATTGCGTGAGGCTGATGTCGCCGAACATGGGATCGTCCAATATCGTTTCGAAGGGGCCCGGGGAGTGTGAGGGCCTTGCGCGCCCGCCGCGGCCGGCGGGCGCAATGAAATCTAGTGCGACTGGTGCGCGTCGTGGTTCATCGTCGCCGGGGTCTGCTCCACGCCCTCGGCCGGTTCCTCGCTGTGCGCGGGATTGCCGGTCTCGGGGAAGGTGGCGGCGGGCGCCTCCTCCTCGGCATGGCGGTTGTCGTGTTCGAGCTTGGCCTTGTTCCCGTGGCTCTCCTTGCCGGCGCCGCCCATCATGTCGATATGCATCATGTCCTTCATGCACATCTGGCCTTCGCGCACGCACATGTTGAGCACGGCCTCGTAGAGCCCGTCGTCGACGGTGGCGTAGTAGCGCACCGGCTCCTTCGCGCTCGGCTTTTCGAGCTTCAGGTAGGCGTCGCGGTTGAGCGCGGTGCCGTTCTGCTTCACCCGCGCCACCCAGGCCTCGAAGCCGGCCTGGTCGACCCCGTGGAACTTGAAGCGCATGTGCGAGAAGCCGTCGCCGCTATAGTTGGACGACAGGCCCTCGTACTCGCCCGCCTCGTTGATGACGGCGTGCAGCTTCGTCTCCATGCCGGGCATGGTGTAGATCATGCCGGCGAGCGCGGGGATGTAGAAGGAGTTCATCACCGAGGAGGCGGTGAGCTTGAAATTGATCGGCACGTCGACGGGCGCGGCCATCTCGTTGACGGTGGCGATGCCGTAATCCGGGTAGAAGAACAGCCATTTCCAGTCGAGCGCCACGACCTCGACGGTGACCGGCTTCATCTCCCCGGTCACCGGCCGCGCGGCATCGAGCCGTTCCAGCGGCCGGTAGGGGTCGAGCTTGTGGGTGCTGACCCAGGTGATGGCGCCGAGCGCGATGATGATGGCGAGCGGGGCCGACCAGATGGCGACCTCCAGGCCCGTCGAGTGGTGCCACTCCGGATCGTACTTCGCCGCCGTGTTCGACTGGCGGTAATGCCAGGCGAAATAGAGCGTCATCGCCAGCACCGGGACGATGATGATCAGCATGAGGATGGTCGAGATGACGATCAGGTCGCGCTGCTGGGTGGCGATGTCGCCGGAAGGCGACATGACGACCATGTTGCATCCGGAAAGCAGGACCAGCATCAGGGGGAAAATCGACACTCGGGCTAAACTGAATGGCTTCGGCATTGCGGCCTCGACTTGCGTTCTGTCTAGTCGGCAATAAGCGGGCATGGCCGCGCTTGGAAATGAGGTGGTTCGTCGCAGCGCAGCATTCTGTCGCAGTGCGGTAGAGACTTTTGGACTGTCCGCCGCCGCAAAATTGATCTAGCGCAATAATCGTCGCGGGTCTTTCAGGCCGTGCTGCGACGGGTCGAAGGTTCGCATGCAACCCTGCCGCAGCCGGCACGTTTCGCCTAATTCTTGATATTGGACGCCGAATAGTCAACACTCTAACGACATGGCGCACATCGCTCGGAGAAATTCATGAGTTCGGTCGCTAACCCTTCCTCTTCCGGTCTCGAACGGGACGCCCGCCGCATGCATGCGGACGACAAGCCGCTTTCCCCCGGCAGCGTCGCCATCGGCGTGGTCATCGGCCGCACCTCGGAATTCTTCGATTTCTTCGTCTACGGCCTCGGCTCCATCCTCGTCTTCCCCAAGCTGATCTTCCCCTTCGCCGGCAGCGCGGTGGCCGCGACGCTGATGTCCTTCGCGCTCTTCCCCCTCGCCTTCCTCGCCCGCCCGGTCGGCTCCTTCGTCTTCATGTGGATCGACCGCAATTACGGCCGCGGCACCAAGCTGACGGTGGCGCTGGTCATTCTCGGCGGCTCCACCGCATCCATCGCCTTCCTGCCGGGCTACGAGACGATCGGCTACTGGGCCGTCGCGCTGCTCGCGCTCTTCCGGCTCGGCCAGGGTTTCGCGCTCGGCGGGGCGTGGGATGGCCTTGCCTCGCTTCTGAGCCTGAACGCGCCGGAAAACCGCCGCGGCTGGTATGCGATGATCCCGCAGCTCGGCGCTCCCTTCGGCTTCGCGCTCGCCAGCATTCTGTTCGGCTATTTCGTCTCCAATCTCTCGGAGGCGGATTTCCTCGCCTGGGGCTGGCGCTATCCGTTCTTCGTCGCCTTCGCCATCAACGTCGTGGCGCTGTTCGCGCGCCTGCGCATCGTCGCCAGCAAGGAGTTCGGCGCGGCCATGGAGGCGCAGGAGCTGGAGGCCCGGCCGGTCTTCGAAATGCTGAGCAAGCATGCCATGGATGTCGTGCTCGGCGCCTTCGTGCCGCTGGCGAGCTTTGCCATGTTCCACCTCGTCACCATCTTCCCGCTGTCCTGGATCACGCTCACCGGCGGCCAGTCGGTCGAGGAATTCCTGTGGGTGCAGGTGGCGGGCGCGGCCGTGGGCGTCGTCGGCATCGTGCTGTCCGGCGTCATCGCCGACCGCATCGGCCGGCGCAACCAGCTGATGGCCGGCGCCGTGCTCATCGCGATCTTCTCCTTCTCCGCGCCGTTCCTGCTCGATGCGGGCGGCAAGGGGCAGGACGCCTATATCCTGATCGGCTTCTTCATCCTCGGCCTCACCTTCGGCCAGTCCTCCGGCGCCGTCTCCTCGCGCTTCACGCAATATTACCGCTATACCGGCGCGGCGCTGACCTCGGACCTCGCCTGGCTCGTCGGCGCGGGCTTCGCGCCCCTCGTCGCGCTCGGCCTTGCCACCAGCTTCGGCATCGTCTTCATCGGCGGCTACCTGATCTCCGGCGCCATCTGCACCATCGCAGCGCTGACCCTGACACGGGCGCTCGACCAGCACTGAGGGGAGCGCGGGAGAGCGCCGCCTTCCCCCCTCTGCCCTGCCGGGCATCTCCCCCTCAAGGGCAGGGCACTCGGATATGGCTTGAAACCCCTCCCTAAATCCCTCCCCACAAGGGGGAGGGACTT
>CAMLOC010000515.1 GCA_946481465.1 uncultured Shinella sp.
AGGGCGGCGAGATAGAAGATCATGAAGAAGCCCGCCTCCTTCCAGATCGTGATGACGATCAGCGCCCACAGCGCCGTGGAAGGCGTGCCGAGCAGGTTGTTGTGGCCTAGCCCGACAAGCCCGAGCAACTGGTCGATCGGCCCGTAGCCCGGCGCATAGAAGAACAGCCAGATATTGGCGACGGCGACCATCGGCAGCACGGTCGGGGTGAAATAGGCCATGCGCACCAGGCCCTGGCCGCGGATGCGGTTGTTGACGAAGAGCGCCATGGCGAGCGCCAGCGCCATCGAGGCGGGGATCGTGGCGGCGGCATAGACGACGTTGTTCGTCAGCGCCTGCCAGAAGACCGGATCCTCGATGATGCGGGCATAGTGATCGACGCCGATGAAGACCGCGGCGCGGCGCCCCTTCGGCGTCGAGAAGAAGCTGTGGTAGAGCGTTCCCAGGATGGGCTGGTAGGTGAAGACCCACAGGAGAACCGCCGCCGGCAGGAGCAGCAAGCTTCCGTAGATGAGATTTCGGGACTTGTTCATCTGAGACCTGTCCGCAATTGTCGGCCTGAAACGGAAGGGAGGCGCGGCCCCGAAAGGCCGCGCTCCGGCGTGGCGCCCTAGCGGTAGGGCTTCAGGATACGGTCGATCTGGTCCTGCGCCTCGGCGAGCGCGGCCTGCGCCGTCTTGTTGCCCGTCAGCGCCGCCGCGAGGGCGTCGTTGAGGATTTTGGTCGTGCGGGCATTTTCATGGGTCGAGAATTCCGGAACGGAAGCCGGGATCTGCTTCAACGCCACCAATGCCTGCGGGGCATCCGCGACATATGTCTTCATCGCCTCGGTTTCCCAGGAGCCGTCGCGCGGCGCCACATAGCCGGTCTGCACCGCCCAGTCG
The DNA here is from genome assembly GCA_946481465.1 of uncultured Shinella sp. The sequence goes on from CAMLOC010000515.1 coordinate 885, forward strand.
GCGAGAATCTCGTCCGAGGTCAGGAACTGGATGAGCTTGTAGGCCGCCGCCTTCTGCTCGTCCGAGGCATCCTTGAAGATGTAGAGGTTGCCGCCGCCGAGCACGGAGGCCGGCGTCGGGTGCCCCGGGAAGGGCGCGAGGCCGAAGTCGAAGGTGGCATTCTTGCGGATATTGGCAAGGTTGCCCGTGGTGTGCCAGATCATGGCGACGCGGCCGGCAAGGAAATCAGCCGGCGCCGTGCCCCATTCGAAAATGCCCGGCGGATGGATGGCGTCTTTCGTCGAGAGATCGACCCAATATTGCAGGGCCTCGACGACCTTGGGATCGGTCAGGTAGGTCTCGGTGCCTGCCTCGTTGACCAGCGTGCCGCCGTTCTGCGCGACCAGCGCGCCGAACAGCCACTGGGCCGAGCCGACATTGCCGGCGATGCCGACACCCCAGCGCGTCACCTGGCCTGCCGCATCCTTTGCCGTGACCGCCTTGCCGGCGGCGACCATCTCGTCCCAGGTGACGGGGTATTTTTCAGGGTCGAGGCCGGCCTCCTTGAAGGCCTGCTTGTTGTAGTACATCACCGCGGTCGAACGCTGGAAGGGCACGGACCAGAGATGGCCTTCGGTCTGCGCGCTCTTCAGATAGGCCGGCATGAAGCCGTCCAGCCAGGCCTTGTCTTCATCCGTCTTGATGAAGTCGTCGATCGGATCGATCACGTCCTCGTCGATCAGGGTGAAGACGTCGGTGGCGAGCAGCACGGCAACGGCCGGCGGGGTGCCGGCCTTGGCAGCGGTCAGCGCTTTGGTCGTCGTGTCGTTGTAGTTGCCGGCATAGATCGGCGCGACGGTGATGCCCGGATTGGCCTCCATGAACTTCTGCACATAGCCATCGACCACCTTGGTGACGGGGCCGCCGACTTGCACCGGATAGTAGAAATCGATCTCCGTGTCGGCCAACGCCGCCCCGGCGCAAAGCGCGACAAAGGAGAAGCCGGCCGCGGCCAGTTTCAGGGCATTTCGTTTCCTCAAAAGCATGGTTCCATCCTCCTCTAGAAGCTGTGCAGGCGGTTGACGTCGTCGCGTCGGGCTCCGCTCGATCGGTCGAAGAAATGCGTGGCGGCTGCGTCCCAGGCGAGATGCACGGCCGCGCCGTCCGCAAGGCCGGGACGGCCGGGCACGCGCACCTGAAGCGTCTGGCTGCCGATACGGCAGGTCAGGATCGTGTCGGCGCCGAAATATTCGCTGGAAAGCACCGTGGCCGGCTCGCCTTGCGCGGCAAGACGCACATGTTCGGGCCGGATGCCGAAGCGAAGCCCTTCGGGCGACGCGTCGGCGACAGGGCGGGAGCCGCCTGCGACGACCGCACCGCCGGGGCCGCCTTCGAGGTCGAGAATGTTCATCGGCGGCGTGCCGATGAACTGTGCAACGAAGATCGAGGCCGGCTTTTCATACAGCGCATCCGGCGCGCCGGCCTGCTCCACGCCGCCCTTGTTGAGCAGGATGACCCGGTCGGCCATGCTCATCGCCTCGGTCTGGTCATGCGTCACATAGACCATGGTGATGCCGAGGCGCTTTTGCAGCGCGCGGATCTCGCTGCGCATGCCGGCGCGCAGTTTCGCATCGAGATTGGAAAGCGGCTCGTCGAGCAGGCAGACCGGCGTCTGCGAGATCAGCGCGCGGCCGAGCGCCACGCGCTGCTGCTGGCCGCCCGACATCTGGCTCGGCCGCCGGTCGAGCAGATGGCCGAGGCCGAGAAGGTCGACCGTCGCCTTGAGGCGGGCCTGCTGCTCGGCCCTGCCGACGCCGCGCACGGAAAGGCCGAACAGGATGTTGTCGGCGACATTCAGGTGCGGAAACAGCGCATAGGACTGGAACACCATCGAGAGGTTGCGCCGGGCGGGCGCCAGCGCCGTCACGTCGCGACCGGCAATCGAGATCGTTCCCGACGTGACCGTATCGAGCCCGGCAATCAGCCGGAGCGTCGTGGACTTGCCGCAGCCCGAGGGGCCGAGCAGGGCGACGAACTCCGCCGTTCCGGTCGAGAAACTCACGTCGTCGACCGCCCGGAATGCACCCCAATCCTTCACAAGGTTCGTGACCGATATTCCCGTCAAGATCTACCTCCCCCCGGCAAGCCTGCCCGGCACCTCAAACAAAGATGAATTTGGACCGCAGATCGCCCGGCAGGGATCGCGTCAGCGGGCGTGTCGCCTCGTTGGTCACGATGTGATCGATCTTCTGCAGCGGCGCGATCACCGAAAGCGCGCTGCGCTGGAACTTGGAATGATCGGCAACGACAATGACCGTGCGCGCGATCTCGATCATCGCCTGCTGCACGGAACTGATCTGCGGGGTCGCGGTCGCCACCAGCCCCCGGTCCAGGTCGACGGCGGTGACGCTGAGGATCGCCTTGTCGACGCTGAAGCGCTTCACCGCATCCACGGCCATGGGCCCGCCGAGCGAGCGATTGAGCTCGATATACTGGCCGCCGATGAAGTGGATGTCGCGCGCGCCGCTCGCGGCGAGCTCGGCCAGGATATCGGCGCCGTTGGTCACGAAGGTGAGGGATTGGCGGGCCGCAAGGTGCTTTGCCGCCTGAAGCGTCGTCGTGCCGCTGTCGATCATCACGGCGTCGCCCTCGACGACGAGTTCGGCGGCAGCGGCGCCGATGCGCGCCTTCTCCTCTACATTAGTGCCTTCGCGCACCGGGGTGCTGTAGTCGCGCGTCGCCTGGTTGATGATCGCCGCCCCGCCATGCATGCGCCGCAGCAGGCCGCGCGCCTCCAGCTCGTTGAGATCGCGCCGGACCGTGGCGATGGACACGTCGAGCACGTCCTTGAGTTTCTGCGCATCGGCAAAAACCTCGACGCGCAGATGATCAAGCAGGCGCGCCTGACGCACAGCCGAGGACTT
>CAMLOC010000516.1 GCA_946481465.1 uncultured Shinella sp.
TGCAAATACGGCACACATTCTCGTGCCCACGATCGATAGGAGTCTCAGATGAGCCATATTCCAGCCGAGCGTTGCCTGTCGATCATTCAGCTCCTGTCGGAAGAAGCGGCCGAGCTCCCCCTCGGCACGATTGCCGAGACCCTCGACCTGCCCAAGAGCGGAACGCACCGCCTGTTGTCCGCGCTGGTGGATCAGGGCTGGGTTCAGCAGGACGCGCAGACGGGATATTACCGCCTCACCATGCGGCTCGCCATTCTCGGCCAGCGCTTCTACATCGCCACGGGAATACCGGATATCTGCCAGCCGATCCTCGACCAGCTCGCGGGGTTGAGCGCGGAATATGTGAGGCTCGCTGTCGTCGATGGCGACCAGCTTGTCTGGGTCGCTCACGCGCAAGGTGCCCGCAGCGGGCTGATGTATCAGCCGGCACTTCAGAGCAACACGGTGCCGCTGCATGCGACAGCGAGCGGCAAGGCCTGGCTTTCCACCCTGCAAACCGAGCATGCGGTGCAACTGGCGCTCAACAGCCCTGCTTTCCAGAACCCGCACGCCTATGGCCCCTCCGTCGCCCGTTCCGTCGACATGGTGATCGCGGAGCTGCGCAGTACGATGGAGCGAGGCTACGGCATTGCGCGCAACGAGGCAGAACAGGGCGTCTCGGCGATGGCGGCTGTCGTCTCTGCCGGAGAGGGCGGGGCCGTTGCCGGAACCGTCAGCATCGCAGGCCCCTCCGCCCGGATGACCGACGCGCGGATGCAGGAACTGGCGCCGGCCTTGAAAGCGACCGCTGCGGAGATCTCCGCTCTTTGGCCTGCCAGGCTGCGCAGGGCGCCCTTGATGGAGCCATCACGGCTGCATCGAAGCGCCGGTTGAACCGATATCCTGAAGTCAGCGGGTTTCGATCGCCCGCGCCATCCGTTCGGAGAGCAAAGTGAAGACCAAGACGATAACGGCGGACGAGGCGGCCAGCCTGATCCAGAACGGCGACAATGTGCTTGCCAGCGGGTCCGGCGGCGGCCATGGCGTGCCGCAGGCGATCCTCGATGCCGTCGAGCGCCGCTTCCTGGAGAGCGGCGCGCCGCGCGACCTGTGCCTGATCCATGCCGTGGGCATCGGCGACCGCAAGCTGAAGGGGGCGGCCTGCTTCCGCCATCCCGGCATGTTGCGCCGCAGCATCACCAGCGCCCTGATCGATTCCCCGCCGCTCGTCGACCTTGCGCGGGACGACGTCATCGAATCCTGGACCCTGCCGCAGGGGGTGATTTCGCAGCTCATGCGCGAGATGGCGGCCGGCCGGCCCGGCCTGGTCACCCGCACCGGCCTCCATACCTTCATCGATCCCCGCCAGCTCGGCGCCCGGCAGAGCCCGAGCGCGAAGGAGGACCTCGTCCGCCTCCTCGAGATCGAGGGCCAGGACTGGCTGCTCTTCCGCCCGCTGCCGCTCGACATCGTCTTCCTGCGCGGCACGACGGCCGACGAGAACGGCAACGTGACGATGGAGGAGGAGGCGATCCCCGGCGAAATGCTTTCCACGGCGCAGGCCGCGCGCCGTCAGGGCGCGACCGTCGTGGTGCAGGTCAAGCGGCTCGCGAAGGCCAATACGCTGCCGGCGCGCGATGTGAAGATCCCGGGTATCCTCGTGGATTATGTCGTGGTCGATCCGGAGCAGCGCCAGACCTATGCCTCGGTCTACAATCCCGCTTATTCGGGCGAGTTGCGGGTGCCGATGGACAGCCTCGTCCGGCTTCCCTTCACCGAGCGCAAGATCGTCGCCCGCCGTGCCGCGCTCGAACTGTGCAAGGGCGCGGTCTGCAATCTCGGCGCGGGGATTTCGACGGGGGTTTCGGCGGTCGCCTCGGAAGAGGGCATCATCGACGATATCGTTCTGTCCAACGAACAGGGCTTCATCGGCGGCGCGCCCCTGACCGGGGTCGATTCCGGCACCGCCCAGAATTACGACGCCGTCGTGGACCAGCCCTACCAGTTCGACTTCTACGACGGCGGCGGCCTCGATGTCGCCTTCCTGTCCTTCGCGGAGGTCGACCCGTCCGGCAATGTCAACATCAGCCGCTTCGGCGACAAGATCGTCGGGGTCGGCGGCTTCATCAATATCAGCCAGAACGCCCGCAAGGTCGTGTTCAGCGGCACGTTCACCTCCGGCGGGCTTCAGGTCGCCTGCCGGGACAACCGGCTGGAGATCGTCCAGGAAGGGCGGCACCGCAAGTTCGTCCCCGCCATCGAGCAGATTTGCTACAACGCCGCCTTCGCCGCCGAGGAGGGACGCATCGCTCTCTTCGTGACGGAGCGCGCCGTCTTCGACGTCGGGCCGAACGGCTTGCGCCTGATCGAGATCGCGCCGGGCATCGACCTTGAAAAACATGTCCTTGCCCAGATGGCCTTCAGGCCCGAGGTGGCGGCAGACCTGAAGACGATGGACGCAAGACTGTTTTCGCAAGCCCCGATGGGCCTCGCCGCGGAACTTGCCCGCGTGCCGGACGGGCGGCGCAAACCGCGCCGCATGCTTCCGGCCTGATTCCCCGGCATGGGGCGGTGCGTGCCGCCCCGTCCATATCGTTTCGACTGCCGGCGGCAACCGCTTCCGGCACCGGAGAAGCTGTGCCTTCGCGTGCGGCAGAAATCAAACAACGAAGGAAGACCACGATGAAACTGTTCCGTTATGGCGAGCCCGGCAGCGAGCGTCCGGGTATTGTCGACGCCGAAGGAAAGCTGCGCGACCTCTCGTCCGTGGTGGCCGACATCGACGCCTGGGCTCTTTCGCCGGAAGGGCTGGCGACGATCGCCGCCGTCGATGCCGGCCGACTGCCCGAGATTTCCGGAACGGTGCGCTACGGCGTGCCGGTTGCGTCCGTCCCGAACCTCGTCTGCATCGGCCTGAACTATACCGACCATGCCGAGGAAACGAACGCGCCGATCCCGAAGGAGCCGATCCTCTTCAACAAGCATACCGGGGCGCTGTGCGGGGCGAACGATCCTGTCTGGTTTCCCGAGGACTCGACCCAGCTCGATTGGGAAGTGGAGCTTGCCTTCGTCATCGGCACGCCCTGCTGGAATGTGAGCGAGGCCGAGGCCCTGAGCCATATCGCCGGCTACACGGTTCTCAACGACGTTTCGGAGCGCCATTACCAGCTGCAGCGCGAGGGCCAGTGGACCAAGGGGAAGAGCCATCCGGGCTTCGCTCCCTGTGGCCCCTGGATCGTTACGGCGGACGAGGTGGGCGATCCGCAGAACCTCGCTCTCTGGCTCGACCTGAACGGGGCCCGCGTGCAGAACGGCACCACCAGCCGCATGATCTTCACCTGCGCTTTCCTCCTGTCCTATCTCAGCCGCTACATGGCGCTCCAGCCGGGCGACATCGTCACCACCGGCACCCCGCCGGGCGTCGGCCTCGGCAAGATCCCGCCGAATTTCATGAAGCCGGGCGACGTGATGCGGCTCGGGATCACCGGCCTCGGCGAGCAGGAGCAGACGGTCGTGCCGCTGACCGGCGATGTCGTCGCCGCCTGGCGCGCGGCCCACGCCGCCCGCCGGTCCGTCTGACGTTCTCGATCACAGGAATGGCGTCGGCAGTCGGGCCGGCGCCGGATAGGCAGGATTGGCAATGGCAATTCACGGTCAAGCGGTGCTGGCGATCTGGAACGGCATCAGGGACGGCGCCGAGACGGATTTCCTCAACTGGCACGTTCACGAACATATTCCCGAGCGCGTCGCCTTGCCGGGATTCCGCCGGGGGCGCCGCTATGTCGCGCTCGACGGGCACCCGAAGTT
>CAMLOC010000517.1 GCA_946481465.1 uncultured Shinella sp.
CTCTGCCGAGGGCGTCTCCAATCCAAGGTGCCGGCAGAACTTCCCGTCAAATTGCCTCGGTCTGTGAGCGTAGTCCTAATCCATTGCCCTTCAAAAAGGGGGGCGCCCTTCTTCTTTCGGCCGAATTCTGGGTCGCCACGCACTCTGCTAGGTTGCAAGATTGCGTATTCCGCCGGCGGTGCCGGCGGGACGACGGATTGACGGTTTGTCAGGAGCGCCGGGGGTGACGCCGATGGGTTTCAGGTCTGTTCTTTCCTCCGCCGTGGTGCTTCTGCTTCTTGCCGCGGGATCGGCCCGCGCCCAGCCGAGTTTCGATTGCGCCAAGGCGTCGAATGCGGTGGAGCGGGCGATCTGTGCCGATCCGGGCCTTGCGGCGCTCGATGTCGAGATGGCCGCGCTCTATGCCGCTGCGCGGGCGACCGTGCAGGGCGGCGCCGCGGAAAAGCTGGTGGCGGGCCAGCGCGCCTGGATGAAGCGGCGCGGCCGCTGCGGCGGCAATGCGGCCTGCCTTGCGGCGCAGATGGGAGAGAGGATCGCGGAACTGCGCCAATCGCCCGCGACGGAAAGCGCGGCGCTCGCCTGTCCGGAGGCGCTGGGCGAAGCGCGGACCATGGTCTCGGGCATCCGGTTTTCCATCGGCATGGTGCAGACGCTGACGCCGGGAACCGGCCTTGAGCTCGGCTATACGCTGTCCTCGGCAAAGCCTGCGCCGCTGCCGCTGTTCATCGTCGCCGATTTCCCGGTGGCGACGCGCTTCAAGGGCAAGGGTTTCCTGCCGCTGACGGCAGGCGCCAGGGGGCCGGACGGCTTGAAACATGCCGAGGAGCGCACGCGCGCCATCATTCCGCTCCATGGCCGCGTGCCCGCGGCAAGCGGGGTGATCACCGTCTTCCTGCTCTCCGCCGGTCCGCAGGATATCGGCATCAGCCTCGTCACCGTTGGCAGATGCGGCGAGCATGTACTGCGCACGGAGCGCTCGCCGGGCCTGACGGTGGAACTTGGCCTGCCGGAAATCGTCCTCCAGGACCGTTTTACCGCCGATGCGCCGGACGAACTGCTGGCCGATGCCTCCGGGCACTATACCATGAAGGTCTACAAGGGCCGCTACGAGGTGTTCGACCGGGGGACGGGCGCGCTGCTCTTGTCGCGGGCAGGGTTGAGACCGCGCTTCTCGCCGGCGGGGCGGTTCGTGGCGGCGGTGCGGATGCAGGATCGCCGGCTCGAAATCATCGATCTTGCCGATGGCGCGGTCATCCACGAGCTGCGTCCCGGCATGCTCGCCTGGGCGCGCAACGACAGTTTCATCGTGCTCGGCGCGGAAATCCGCCAGATCGACAACACGATCGTCTCGAGCCTCAACGCCGACATCGTCACCGGTACGTCCATGCCGAACATGGGGGTCGGATGGCTCGTGGAGGTCGTGCTCGATGTCGACCGCCTGTTCGTCGCGGTGTCGGATCCCAGCGTCAACGGGTTTGAATCCGGTGCGAGCTTCTGGGATATGATTTCCGGTGAAACCTACCAGATGGCGCAGTCGGCGCTCCCGCAGGAGGAACAGGCCGTCGACGGGGATCGAAAGGCCCTTCGCCGGCTTGTCAGGACGCATCGCGGCATCGACATCCCGCTTGAATACCCGCTCTGGCGGTTCGGTGAGCCGGTGCGCGTCACGCATGGCATCGAGACCTACCGCATGAACACCTTTGCGGCGGACATGCAGACCTTCGTCGTCGAGGACCAGATCGTGCGCACACCGCTGCCGGCGGCGACGGCAACGGCAACGGCCGCCGACCAGCGTTGCGAGACGGCCAAGGACGGGCGCGGCCTTGCCCGCGCCAAGGGCGATGGCGTGCTGTGCGCCGTCGAGGTGGCCGGCCGGGGGCTCGGCCGCCTGCCGCAACCGGTGTTCCATGCCTCCGAGGCGACCGTGCTCGACCGGATAAGCGATGTCGTCGGCGAGATCGACCGGGTGTCGCCGATCACGTACGACACATATGGCGACCATATGGACGCCTATGCCGGGCGGAAGGCGAAGGTCGAGGCGCTGATCAAGAAGATCGCGGCAGCGACGCCGGCTATCCGCAAGCGCATCAGCCCGCTGGCCAAGGAAAACATCGGCTTCGAATGCAAGACCTCCGCCGAGGCCTTCGACCCGGCCGCCATAGAAGAGGTTTGGCACTGGGGCGAGGGGGAGAGCGTGCACAGCCTGCTGTTCGCCAATTGTTATGCCGGCAGCTCGCGGGTCAGCCAGGCGGGCCTTATCCTCGTTTCGGGCGATCTCATCGAGAATATCGACCGGCAGCTTGTGCCGGACAATGCCTCCGACGATACCAGCGCCTTCGGGTGGAGCGCGACTGATGCGAGCGAGATCCGGGTCTTCGTGGTGGCTAAGGATCGCATCCTCGTCTCAGCGAGCTATTCCGGCATGGCGGCCTTTATCGACACGCGCACCGGCAAGCGCATCGGAAACCTCGTTCCGCTCGCCGATCCGACGCTGGTCAGCGCCATGCGGCTGACACGCGACGGGCGGCATCTGGTGCAGCTCAACCATGACGGACGTTTTGCCGTGTCGCGCGCCGATACCGGTGAGCGGCTGCTTTCGGGCGCGCATATCGACGACGAGATCGTCGTCATGCTGCCGGATGGTCGGTTCGATACGACCTATGAAGGCGCGCATGCGCTGAACGTCCGGTTTGCCGGCATGCCCGGCCTGCAGACCGTCCACCAGTTCGCCGCCACGCTGCAGCGGCCGGGGCTTGCACGCGCGGTGCTGGAGGGGCGGGCGATCGCGGCACGGCCGCAGACGCTCGGCTTTCCGCCGCAGGTCTTCTTCACGGCGGACGCGGCGGAGGGTGGCAAGCGGCGCCTGGCCGTCCGCGCCAGCGACGACAGCGGGCTTGCCCGGCTCCGCATCTTCGTCGACGGGCAGCTGACGGGCGAACGGTCCGTCGCGGGGCGCGCAGCCGAGGAGGTCTTCGAGATCGCCGATCCCGGCGGCAGCCGCTGGATCACCGTCCTTGCGGACGATGCCGACGGCCTCGTCAGCACGCCGAAGGGCCTGCTGCTGCCGCCGCCCGCCCGCGGCCTCGGAAAGCTGCGCGCCGTTCTCGTCGGCATCGACGCCTATACCGCCGATCCCGCCATTCCCGCGCTTGCCTTCGCGCGCAGCGATGCCGAGCGGCTGAAGGCGGTGCTGGCGGAACATGGCGCCCCTGACACGACGCTCCTCACCGATCGCGCGACGGGCTCCGAGGCGATCCTCGAGGCGGTGGCGCAAGCCGTCGCCGCTACCGGGTCGGACGATACGCTGCTGTTCTCCTTTGCCGGTCATGCGGTCGGCTCCGGCGCGGCGGGCACTGCCGGCGACCTGCTGCTCGCCTTGCCGGAAACGCGTACCGGCGCGCTGAAGGAGACGGCGCTCGCCTGGCGCGATGTCGCGGCGCTTTTGGCGAAAGCGAAGGGCAAGGTGGTGATCTTGCTCGATGCCTGCCATACCGGCCTTGCCGGCAGCAGCGCTTTTGCGACGAACGACGATGTCGCCGGCGCGTTGCTGACGACCGCCGGAGCGCCCATGGTGGTGCTGGCGGCCTCGAAGGGGCGGCAGGTTGCACTGGAGAGTGCTGCCAGGGGCGGCGGCGTCTTCACCTCGGCCATCGTCGAGGCGTTGGGAAAAGGCCACGCTACGGCCGATGCGGATGCCAACGGGGTCATCGACCTAGGCGAGTTCTACACCGCCGTGAAGACCCGCGTGCTGCGCGACACCGAGGGTCGGCAGAGCCCATGGCTC
>CAMLOC010000518.1 GCA_946481465.1 uncultured Shinella sp.
CTTTTTGCTGGTGCAGCTCATGATCATGCCGGAAATCCTGCTGGTCGAGAATTACCGCACGCTCGCGGCCCTCGGTCTTCGCGATACGATCCTCGGCATGGGGCTGCCCTATCTCGCCTCCGCCTTCGGCATCTTCCTCTTCCGGCAGACATTCAAGAGCGTGCCGAAGGAGCTGGAGGAGGCCGCGCGGCTGGAGGGCGCCAATCCGCTTCAGGTTCTGCTGCGCGTCTTCGTGCCGCTTGCCAAGCCGACCTATGTCGCCTTCGGCCTCGTCACCGTCAGCTATCACTGGAACAACTTCCTCTGGCCGCTCGTCGTGACGAATTCCGTCGAAACCCGCCCCATCACGGTGGGCCTGCAGGTCTTCGCCACGGTCGAGCAGGGTGTCGACTGGGCGCGGGTGACGGCGGCGACGCTGCTGTCCGTCGCGCCGCTGCTTCTCGCCTTCATCATCTTCCAGCGGCAGTTCGTGCAGAGTTTTATGCGCGCCGGCATTCGCTGAGCCGCTTCGAAAGGAATCCGACCCGTGTTGATCGCCCATATCTCCGATTTTCACGTCTTCTCGGACAAACCCGAGACGCCGCTGGTGCGGCTGGATGCCGAGCAGGCGGCGCGCCGGGTGGTGGCGGATCTCGCCGCCTTCGCCCCGAAGCTCGACGCTGTCCTCCTGACGGGCGACCTCACCGACGGCGGTTCGGCTGAGGACTACGCGCTGCTGAAGGATATTCTGGCGCCGCTTTCCATGCCGGTCTTCGTGGTGCCGGGCAATCACGACAAGCGGCAGGCCATGCGCGCCGCCTTCGCCGACCGCCTGCCGTTCGCAGACGGTGCCTTCCTCAACTACGAGGCCGGCATCGGCGGCTTGCGGGTGCTGGCGCTCGATACGCTGGTGGAAGGGCGCGGCGACGGCGCGCTTGCGGCCGAAAGCCTCGCCTGGCTGGAGGACAGGCTGTCGGCGGCAACGCCGGGGCCGACGCTCGTCCTGCTCCACCATCCGCCGTTCCCCTCCGGCATCGGCTCGCTCGACCGGGCGGCGCTCACCGGCGGGCGCGAGGAGATGGCGCGCATCGTGCGCGATTATCCCGGCGACCTGCTGCTGTTCGCCGGCCATATCCATCGGCCCTACCAGGCGATCTGGAACGGCGCCCGCTGCGCCGTCGCCGGCAGCCCCGCCTTCCAGATGGGGCTCGACCTGACGGCGACGCCGCATGAGCCGCCGCTCGTGCGCGAGCCCTATGCCTATTACGTCTATCGTATCGAGGGCGGTGATATCGCCGTCCACACCCGCTATGTCCCCATCGACGCTTGAAGGAATCCGGTCTTGACCAATGACTACGCGCGCGTGCAATCCATCGCCCTCCAAGCCGGCGAGATCGCGCTGAACCATTTTCGCGGCCTCGCCACGCTCGACGTGGAAGCCAAGGGGCCGCTCGATCTCGTCACCGCCGCCGACCGCGACGTGGAGCGTTTCATCTGCGATGCGCTGGCACAGGCCTTTCCGGAGGATGGCGTTTTCGGCGAAGAGGGCAGCGCCGTCACCGGCCGCTCCGGCCGCACCTGGGTGATCGATCCCATCGACGGCACGTTCAATTTCGTGCGCGGCAGCGATGGCTGGGGCATCTCCATCGGCCTCTTCGAGAACGGGCGGCCGGTCTTCGGCGTCGTCAACATGCCCGTGCGCGGCGAACTTTTCGCCGGCGGCGGCGGCATGCCGGCCTCGCTGAACGGCAAGCCCCTGCCGCCCCTGCGCCCCTTCAACCGCAGGTGCGCGGCGCTGGGCGTCGGCATCCATCCGAGCGTTCCCAACGAGACGGGGCTGCGCGTGATCGGCGCGGTGATGAACGACCTCAACGTGGCCTTCCGCATCACCGGCTCGTCGGTTGTCTCCCTGATCGACATCGCCAAGGGCGCTGTCGACGGCTATCTGGGCCGTTCCATCCCCTGCTGGGATATCCTCGGCATGCTGCCCGCACTGGAGCAACTGGGAGTGAAAACCACCATCGACTGGCCCTCCACCGGCCTTTCCGGCACGCTCGATTTCGTGTGCGGCACACCCGAAATCATTGATCTTGCACGGAACATTCGGTAGCGGGAGGAGGCCGACCCCTCGCTCGGTTCCAGCCGGCCTCAGTCGGCGACAATGTCGTTCATCCTCGATCCAATCCACCGGATGGCGGGACTGAACACCTGGGCAGCGAGCGAGGACATGGTTCGCCTGAACTCCTGATGAAGGCCGAGAGGCTCTCCATTTCTTCCCCGTCCACCCGCCCGAAGCGGGCATGACCGTGCTGTGGGCCCCGGTCCGGACCGGGGCGCAATTTTCATGTCGAAAGCTCCGGCATGGCGAGAATCCTTGCAGAAGTTTGCAAGGTTTCTTGCGTTCGTCGTATTGACTGCAAGGAAATATGCCGGAACAATCGCGCTTGCAAAGAAACCTGTGAGCGCCATGACCATCCTCGACCGTATCAAGGCCAAATCCAGGAAGCTGACGGAGGCCGATCAGAAGCTGATCTCGGCCATGCTGGAGAACCGCGCGGAAGCCGCGTTCCTTTCCGGGCCCCAGCTTTCCCAGCGCGCCAGCGTGCACGAGGCGACGGCGACGCGGCTGGCGCAGAAGCTCGGCTTCAAGGGGTTTCCGGATTTGCGCGCCGAGCTCCAGCGGGAGGTGCTGCTCGATCAGGACGCGGCGAACCGGATGCGCCGCTCGGTCGAGAAGGTCGAGCACGGCGATTATCTCACAGACCTCATCGCCGCCGAGATCACGGCGCTGGAAGTGCTCGCGCGCTCCGTCCCGCAGGCGGATGTGGATCGCGCCGCCGACATGATCTTCGAGGCGCGCCGTGTCTTCATCTTCGGCCAGGGGCATGCGCAGTCCGTTGCCGGCTTCCTGCAGCGCCGGCTGGACCGGTTCGGCATGTCGCCCGTGGCGCTCACCGGCCGTGGCCGGGACATCGCCGAACGGCTGGTCGGCATCGGCGGCGACGACCTGGTGGTCGCCCTTGCCTTTCGCAGGCAGCCACAAAGCTATGGGCCGCTGATGCGCCATGCCGCCCGCGTGGGCGCGCGCACCATCCTGATTTCGGATCTTGCCGGGCCGCTGATGGAGCCGGCGGCGGACCTCATGCTGGCCGCCCCGCGGGGGCGCTCGGGAAGTGAATTCCAGACCCCGACCATTCCCTTCGCCATCGTCAACGGCATCGTGCTGACGATCGCCGGGCGGCATGAGCGGGAGATCATCGGAAGACTGGAGAAACTGTCGGAGCTGTTCAACGACTTCGACTGACTGGGGAAAGTGGAGGAGGAAACCATGTTGAAACGACTGTCCATGACCGTGCTTGCCGCCTGCCTCGCGCTGCCGGCCGGCGCTCTCGCCGAGGATCTCGACGGCCTGACGCCCGAGCAATTGCTGCCGCTTGCCAAGAAGGAGGGCAGCGTGACGGTGTTCTCCCTGTCGAGCCGCATCGCCAAGATCGAAAAGGCTTTCGAGGACGCCTATCCGGGCATCGACCTGATCGGGCTCGACATGAGCTCGACCAAGCAGATCGCCCGCGTGGAAGCCGAGCAGCAGGCCGGCGTCCATGCCGTCGACGTGCTCTATATCGCCGATACGCCTGTCGTCTTCTCCAAGCTGGTGAAGGAGAACCGCGTCGTCAACTACGTTCCCCCGCGCATCGCCGGTGAGCTGGAGGATCGCTACAAGACGCCGTTGCTCACCCAGCGCCTTTCCACCAAGGTCCTGATGTACAACGAGAAGGCCTTCCCGGACGGCTCGCCCATCA
>CAMLOC010000519.1 GCA_946481465.1 uncultured Shinella sp.
CGGCCTTGTCGACGGGCCGGGGAGGGATGGCGGGCCTGCAGTCCCCGCCAACATTTTATGGCTCACCCGATTGATCGGGCGCGTGCACATGGGTAGTGATCTGCGACGCTTCCTCGCCGCAACCCGCTATCTGTCGCAGGTTCTCTTAAAGCCCGCGCGGCCGACGCAAGCAAAGCAGGTAAAGATGACTGAACTCGACACATTGGAACATGGCCTCCTTTCCGCCGTTGCCGAAGCCTCCGACGAGGCGGCGATCGAAGCCGTGCGCGTCGGCGCGCTCGGCAAGAAGGGCTCCGTCTCCGAACTCCTGAAGACGCTCGGCACCATGTCGCCGGAAGAGCGCCAGACCCGCGGCGCGGCGATCAACGCGCTGAAGACCCGCGTCACCGACGCGATCACCGAACGCAAGACGGCGCTGCGCGATGCCGCCATCGAGGCGCGCCTTGCCGCCGAGACAGTGGATGTCAGCCTGCCGGTGCGCTCTTCGCCCGCCGAGCGCGGCCGCATCCATCCGATCAGCCAGATCGTCGACGAGATCACGGCGATCTTCGCCGACATGGGCTTCTCCATCGCCGAAGGCCCGGATATCGAGACGGACTACTATAATTTCACCGCGCTGAACTTCCCCGAAGGCCATCCGGCCCGCGAGATGCACGACACGTTCTTCTTCCCGGCGGACGAGAACGGCGACCGCAAGGTGCTGCGCACCCACACCTCGCCCGTACAGGTGCGCACGATGGAGGCGCAGAAGCCGCCGATCCGCATCATCATCCCGGGCAAGACCTACCGGCAGGATTCGGACGCTACCCATTCGCCGATGTTCCACCAGGTCGAGGGCCTCGTGGTCGACACCAAGGCGAACGTCGCCAACATGCGCTGGGTGCTGGAGGAGTTCTGCAAGGCCTTCTTCGAGGTCGACAGCGTCACCATGCGCTTCCGCCCGTCCTTCTTCCCGTTCACGGAACCGTCCTTCGAGGTCGATATCCAGTGCGACCGCTCCTCGGGACCCATCGTCAAGTTCGGCGAGGGCACGGACTGGATGGAGATCCTCGGCTGCGGCATGGTGCACCCGAACGTGCTGCGCGCCGGCGGGCTCGATCCCGACGAATACCAGGGCTTTGCCTGGGGCATGGGCCTCGACCGCATCGCCATGCTGAAATACGGCATGCCGGACCTGCGCGACTTCTTCAACGCCGACGTCCGCTGGCTGAGCCATTACGGCTTCCGCCCGCTCGACATGCCGACCCTGTTCGGCGGCCTCAGCGCATAACCGGCATCCAAGGAGAAAGATCATGAAATTCACCCTCTCCTGGCTGAAGGACCATCTAGACACCGACGCCACGCTCGAAGAGATCTGCGCGAAGCTGACGGCGATCGGCCTTGAAGTGGAAGACGTCGACGACAAGGCGGCCTTCAGGCCCTTTGTCATCGCCAAGGTCGTCTCTGCCGAGCAGCATCCGAATGCCGACAAGCTGCGCGTGCTGATGGTCGATACCGGCAAGGGCGAGCCGATCCAGGTCGTTTGCGGCGCGCCGAATGCGCGCACCGGCCTCGTCGGCGCTTTCGCGGCGCCCGGCACCTATGTGCCCGGCATCGACGTGACGCTTGCCGTCGGCACCATCCGCGGTGTCGAGAGCCGCGGCATGATGTGCTCGGAGAAGGAACTGGAAATCTCCGACAACCATGACGGCATCATCGATCTTCCGGCCGATGCGCCCGTCGGTGCGAGCTATGCCGCCTATGCCGGCCTCGACGATCCGGTCATCGAGATCAACCTGACGCCGAACCGCCCGGACTGCACGAGCATTTTCGGCATTGCCCGCGATCTCGCCGCCTCCGGCCTCGGCACGCTCAAGGCCCCGAAGGCGCCGTCCTTCAAGGTCGAGGGCGAGACGCCGGTCAAGGTGAAACTGGAGCTTGGTGGCGACGATCATCTCTGCCCGGGTTTCGCGCTCCGGCTCGTGCGCGGCGTGAAGAACGGCCCGAGCCCGCGCTGGATGCAGCAGCGGCTGCTCGCCATCGGCCTTCGCCCGATCAACGCGCTCGTCGACATCACCAACTACATGACCTTCGACCAGGGCCGCCCGCTGCACGTCTTCGACGCGGCCAAGGTGAAGGGCGACCTCGTCGTGCGCCGTGCGGCGGAGGGCGAGAAGGTACTGGCGCTCGACACGCGCGAATACACGCTGAACCCGGCGAACGTCGTCATTGCGGACGACAACGGCATCGAATCGATCGGCGGCATCATGGGCGGCGAGCATTCGGGCTGCGACGAGGCCACCGTCGACGTGCTGATCGAATCGGCGCTCTGGGACCCCATGAACATCGCCAAGTCCGGCCGCGCGCACGGCATCATCACCGATGCGCGCTACCGCTTCGAGCGCGGCGTCGATCCCGAATACATGGTCCCCGGCCTCGAGCGCGCCACCGAACTGGTGCTGGAGCTCTGCGGCGGCGTGGCCGCCAAGACGGATGTGGTCGGCTACAAGGGCTATGAGGCCAAGGTCGTCGATTTCCCCTTCGCCGAGGTCAAGCGCCTGACGGGCCTTGAAGTCTCGTCGCAGGAAAGCGTCGATATCCTCACCCGCCTCGGCTTCGCCGTCACCGGTTCCGGCGAGCGCGTCTCCGTCGCGGTCCCCTCCTGGCGTCCCGATGTCGACGGCAAGGCGGATCTCGTGGAAGAGGTCATGCGCATCCACGGCGTCGACAATATCAAGCCGGCGCCGCTCGAAAGCCATGGCGCGGTCAACGGTCGCATCCTGACCACGCTGCAGATCCGCTCTCGTCTTGCCAGGCGGGCGCTTGCCTCGCGCGGCATGCTGGAAGCCGTCACCTGGTCCTTCATCCCGAAAGCCCATGCCGAACTCTTCGGCGGCGGCGCGGCCGCGCTGGCGCTCTCCAACCCGATCGCCTCCGACATGTCGGACATGCGCCCCTCGCTGCTGCCGGGCCTCATCGCCGCCGCGCAGCGCAATGCCGACAAGGGTTACGGCGACGTCGCGCTGTTCGAGGTCTCCGGCACCTATGAGAGCGACCGGCCGGAAGGCCAGCGCCGCGTTGCCGGCGGCGTGCGCCGCGGCACGGCCTCGCTTTCCGGCTCCGGCCGCCTCTGGTCGAATGCCGCCAAGGGCGGCGGCAAGCCGGTCGACGTCTATGACGCCAAGGCCGATGCGCTCGCGGTCATCGAGGCCTGCGGCCTGCCGATGGGCAATGTGCAGATCGAGCCCGGTGCGCCCGGCTGGTATCACCCCGGCCGCTCCGGCACGATCAAGATGGGCCCGAAGATCGTGCTCGGATATTTCGGCGAGTTCCACCCGAAGGCGCTCGGCGCGCTCGATGTATCGGGCGCCCTTTGCGGCTTCGAGATCTTCGTCGATGCCATGCCGGAGCCGAAGAAGAAGGCGACCCGCACCAAGCCGGCGCTCGACCTCTCGCCGTTCCAGGCCGTCAGGCGCGACTTCGCCTTCGTCGTCGACAAGACGGTGGAAGCGGGCGCCATCGTGCGCGCGGCGACGGGCGCCGACCGTAAGCTGATCGCCGCCGTCACCGTCTTCGACGTCTTCGAGGGCCCATCGCTCGGCGAAGGCAAGAAGTCGATCGCCATCGAGGTCGTCTTCCAGCCGACCGACAAGACGCTGACGGACGAGGATTTCGAGGCGTTGACGGCGAAGATCGTCGGCAATGTGGTGAAGACCACGGGCGGCACGCTGCGGGCGTGATGGTGGGGGCAGCGATGCCCCTCATCCCGCTGCCGCGACCTTCTCCCCGCATGC
>CAMLOC010000520.1 GCA_946481465.1 uncultured Shinella sp.
CCCGCATGTCGTCGGAGGCGAACCAGCGCTGGCTGCGCAGTTCGGAAATGTCGAGCCGCTTCGTCATCCCTTGATCCCCCCGGCGGTAAGGCCCGAGACGACGCGCTCCTGGAAGATGACGATCAGCACGGCGACCGGAACGATGCCGACGACGAGCGCGGCGGAGATGACCGGCCAGGGGAAGGCGAACTCGCCCTGGTAGAGCTGGATGTCGACGGGCAGCGTGCGCAGCGCCGGATTGGAATTGAACGACAGCGCCAGCAGGAACTCGTCCCAGGCATTGACGAAGGAGAGGATGCCGGCGGTGAAGACGCCCGGCGCGCAGAGCGGCACGACCACCTTGAAAAGGGCCCCCATGCGCGTGCAGCCGTCGATCATCGCGGCGTTTTCGAGGTCACGCGGAATGCCCTCGAAGAAGGAGACGAGCATCAAGGTGCAGACCGGCAGCGACAGCACCGTATAGGGCAGCACCAGCGCGATCCAGGTGTTGAGCAGGTTCAGCGTGCGCATGATCTCGAACAGCGGCACGAGCAGCGTCACCAGCGGGAAGGTCGACACGGCGATGATCAGCGACAGGATGAGGCCGCGATAGCGCAGATTCAGTCGCGCCAGCGCATAGGCCGCCAGCACCGAGACCAGCAGCGTCAGGCAGGTGGAAAGCAGCGCCACCATGAAGCTGTTGAACAGGAAGATATGCAGCGGCTGGTCGGAAAAGGCCTGCATGTAGTTGGACAGCGTCGGGGCGTGCGGGATCCAGGTGATGGGCTTTGCGGTCAGCTCGGCTTCCGTCTTCAGCGAGGTGAAGAGGATCCACAGCGCCGGGAACATGCCGTTGACGATCAGCACGCCGCCGGCAATGAAACGAAGCGGACGGCCGGACAGGAACGCGGAGGACCCGGAATTGGCGATGGCGGTCATGGCTTACTCCTGGGTCCGGATGGCGCGGAGATAGACGGCGGTCACGCACATCGACAGGGCGAACATCACGACGGCGAGCGCCGAGCCGTAGCCGAGGTCGAGGAAGGAGACCGTGTTCTGGTGGATGTACATGGCGAGCGTGGCGGTCGAGGTGCCGGGGCCGCCGCCGGTCATCATGTAGGGGATGTCGAAGGTCTGCAGCGCGGTGATGGTGCGGAAGATCAGCGCGACGACGATGGCCGGCTTGAGCAGCGGCAGCGTGATCTCGAAGAACTGGCGGATGCGCCCGGCACCGTCGACGTCGGCGGCTTCATAGAGCGAGCGCGGGATCGTCTGGAGGCCGGCGAGGATGATCAGCGCCATGAAGGACGAGGTCTTCCAGACGATCGTCAGACAGATCGCGGCGAAGGCCCAGTTCGGCGAATTGAACCAGATGATGCCCGGAAAGCCGAGGCGGTTCAGCACGTCGTTGACCACGCCGTATTCGGAATGGAAGAACCAGGCGAAGATCAGGCCGGCGAAGGAGAGCGGCAGCGCCCAGGGGATGAGCAGGGAAAGGCGCACCGGCCACTGCACGCCGAAGGGGAGGTTCGCGAGCAGGGCCAGTGCCAGCCCGACCAGGAGGGCGCCGGGCACGGTGATGAGCGTGATGAGCACGGTGTTCCAGGTGGTTTCCCAGAAGACCGGGTCCTCCAGCATGAGGCTGTAGTTTTCGAGCCCGACGAACTCCGCCGGCAGGCCCGAGGTCAGCGACAGGCTGAAGAAGCTGGTATAGCCGAGGCGCAGCACCGGATAGACGATGATCAGCGCGAGCAGGATCGCCGCCGGGGCGAGCAGGACCACGGCAAGCGCCCGGTCGCCGAGATCGAGCCAGCGCGTCCAGGCCGGCGGGCCACGGTCGGAAGGACTTGCCGCATTGAGGGTGGAGGTCGTCGTCACGGGGGCTACTCCCGACAATTCAGGTTGGGGAGGCGGAAGGGCGGGCAGGCCGCCCTGCCCTTCCGGCGATGGCTGTCGCGATCAGCGCAGGATGCGCTTGAGGCGGGCCTCGATCTGGCTTGCGCCGTCTTCCGGTGTCGTGACGCCCGCGAGCACGGCATTGACGGTGGTGCGGATGACCTCGCTCACCTCGTTGTAGCGCGGCGTCACCGGGCGGGCCTTGGCGGTCTCGACCACCTGGAGCGCGTCGGCGAACCACGGCACGGCCTTCAGCACCTCGTCGTTCTTGTAGGCGGCCGCATAGGTCGGCAGCAGCGAGCCGTTGGCGGCCATGAAGACGGAAACTTCCTCGCCGGAGAGATATTCGACCAGCTTCTTGGCTTCGTCCTGATGGGTGGAATAGGCCGAGACGCCCCATTCCCAGCCGCCGAGGCAGCTTGCCTGCTCGCCGGAGCCGAGCGCCGGCAGGCGCGTGACGCCGACCTTGCCGGCAACGGCCGATTCCGCACCCTGGAAATGCGTCCAGGCATAGGACCAGTTCACGGCGAAGGCGACGGTGCCGGCCTGGAACTCCTTGCGCGTGTCGTCGGTGGCGACTTCCGCGATGTTCTTCTTGGCGACGCCCTGGTCGACGAAGTCCTTCCAGAGCTTCAGCGCCGTGACCGCAGCGTCGTGGTCGAAGGTGAGCTTGCCGTTCTCGACGAGGTTCTTGCCCTGGCTCCAATAGGGCAGCAGGAAGGTGCAGACCGCGCCCTCGATGGCCTTGCCCTGGAAGGAAAGGCCCTGCAGGTCGGGGTTCTTCTCGCCCTCGGCAATCGTCCTGGTGGCGGCCGCCAGCTCTTCCCATGTCTTCGGCGGGGTGATGCCGTACTTGTCGAGCAGGTCCTTGCGGTAATAGAGGAACATGGCGTCGGCGAAGGCCGGCAGGGCGACGATCTTGCCGTCCACCGTGTTGGCCTCGGCATAGGCCGGCAGGTAGACCGACATGTCCTTGCCCGAGAAATCGGACGTCCAGCCGGCGGCGGCGTACTGCGCCGGGCGGATGACGTCGAGCATCAGCACGTCGAGGTTGGTGTCCTTGGCGGACATGACGGTGTTGAGATACTGCGCCTGCGCTTCCGACGTGTTGCCGCCGGTCTCGATCGCCACCTTGACGCCCGGATTGGCCGCCTCGTACTTGTCGAGCACCTTGCGCCAGACGTCCGGCTGGTGCTGGCTGGAAACGAAGATCTTCAGGTCCGTATCGGCAAAAGCCGGGACCGCGAAGGCGAGCATGCTGGTGGCGGCAAAAAGGCTCGCTGTGATCCTGATATTCATTCTATCCTCCCGTTGATCGATGGCGCGGCGCGCCCTGTATTCAGTTGATGACGCGCTCGCTCGCCGCGTCGAAAAGGTGGATCTTGGTGGGATCCACGCCGAAGCGGATCTCGGCGCCGGGCTCCGGCCGCGTTTCCGGCGGCATGCGCGCCGTCAGAACGTCGCCGCCGACGGAGAAGTGGACGAGCGTATCGGACCCGAGCGGCTCGACGACCTGCACGCGCGCCGAAAGGGCGGCGGCCGGATCGACATTCGCGCCGAAGTGCTCCGGCCGGATGCCGACGATCACCTCGCGCCCGTCGAGGCCCGCCTCGCGCCCGGCCCTGACGGAAGACAGCGCCAGCCTGTTGCCGTCGGCAAAGGAGAGACAGCCCGCTTCCACTTTCGCCTTCGCGAAATTCATCGCGGGCGAGCCGACAAAGCCGCCGACGAAGACGCTCTGCGGCCGGTTGTAGACCTCGTCGGGCGTGCCGACCTGCTCGATATCGCCGCCCTTGAGGATGACGATACGGTCGGCAAGCGTCATGGCCTCCACCTGGTCGTGCGTGACATAGATCATCGTCGTGCCGATCTGCTGGTGCAGGCGCTTGATCTCGGTG
>CAMLOC010000521.1 GCA_946481465.1 uncultured Shinella sp.
TCGCCGCCGAGATCGGCTATCCCGTCATGCTCAAGGCCTCCTGGGGCGGCGGCGGGCGCGGCATGCGCGCCATCCGCGATGCCAAGGACCTGATCCGCGAGGTGACGGAAGCCAAGCGCGAGGCCAAGGCCGCCTTCGGCAAGGACGAGGTCTACCTTGAAAAGCTCGTCGAGCGCGCCCGCCACGTCGAAAGCCAGATCCTCGGCGACACGCACGGCAATGTCGTCCATCTCTTCGAGCGCGACTGCTCCATCCAGCGCCGCAACCAGAAGGTCGTCGAACGCGCGCCCGCACCCTATCTCTCCGAGGCGCAGCGCCAGGAACTGGCGGGCTATTCGCTGAAGATCGCCCATGCCACCAGCTATGTCGGCGCCGGCACGGTCGAGTACCTGATGGATGCCGACAGCGGCAAGTTCTACTTCATCGAGGTGAACCCGCGCATCCAGGTCGAGCACACTGTCACGGAGGTCGTGACCGGTATCGACATCGTCAAGGCGCAGATCCACATCCTCGACGGCGCGGCGATCGGCACGCCGGAATCGGGCGTGCCGGCGCAGGCCGATATCCGCCTCAACGGCCACGCCTTGCAGTGCCGCATCACCACGGAAGACCCCGAACAGAACTTCATCCCCGACTACGGCCGCATCACCGGCTATCGCTCGGCCTCCGGCTTCGGCATCCGCCTCGACGGCGGCACGGCCTATCCGGGCGCGGTCATCACCCGCTTCTACGATCCGCTGCTCGTCAAGGTCACGGCCTGGGCGCCGAACCCGGTCGAAGCCATCACCCGCATGGACCGTGCGCTGCGCGAATTCCGCATCCGGGGCGTCGCCACCAACCTCACCTTCCTCGAGGCGATCATCGGCCACGAGGCCTTCCGCGACAACAGCTACACCACCCGCTTCATCGACACGACGCCGGAGCTCTTCCAGCAGGTCAAGCGCCAGGACCGCGCGACGAAGCTCCTGACCTACCTCGCCGACGTCACCGTCAACGGCCATCCGGAGGCCAAGGGCCGCCCGAAGCCGCCGGCCGACGTCGCAAAGCCCGCCGTGCCCTTCATCGAGGGCGAGATCGTCGCCGGCACCAAGCAGAAGCTCGACGAACTCGGGCCGAAGAAGTTCGCCGAATGGGTGCGCGGCGAGAACCGGGTCTTCCTCACCGACACGACCATGCGCGACGGCCACCAGTCGCTGCTGGCGACACGCATGCGCACGCACGACATTGCCCGCGTCGCCGGGACCTATGCGCGGGCGTTGCCGCAGCTCTTCTCGCTGGAATGTTGGGGTGGCGCCACCTTCGACGTCTCCATGCGGTTCCTGACGGAAGACCCGTGGGACCGCCTCGCCCGCATCCGCGAGGACGCGCCGAACCTGCTGCTCCAGATGCTGCTGCGCGGGGCGAACGGCGTCGGCTACAAGAACTATCCCGACAATGTCGTGAAATACTTCGTCCGCCAGGCGGCCAAGGGCGGCATCGACGTCTTCCGCGTCTTCGACTGCCTCAACTGGGT
Organism: uncultured Shinella sp.; assembly: GCA_946481465.1. Next base: position 1,514 of record CAMLOC010000521.1, read on the forward strand.
CGACAACATGCGCGTCTCGATGGACGCCGTCGCCGAGGAGAACAGGATCTGCGAGGCGGCGATCTGCTATACCGGCGATCTCCTCAACTCCGCCCGTCCGAAATACGACCTGAAATACTATACCGCGCTTGCGAGCGACCTGGAAAAGGCCGGCGCGCACATGATCGCGGTCAAGGACATGGCCGGCCTCCTGAAGCCGGCCGCCGCCCGCGTGCTCTTCAAGGCGCTGCGTGAGGCGACCGACCTGCCGATCCATTTCCACACCCACGACACGTCGGGCATCGCGGCCGCGACCGTGCTCGCCGCCGTCGAATCCGGCGCAGACGTCGTGGATGCGGCGATGGACGCGCTGTCGGGCAACACCTCCCAGCCCTGCCTCGGCTCGATCGTCGAGGCGCTGAAGGGGTCCGAGCGCGATCCGGGCCTCGACCCCGAATGGATCCGCCGCATCTCCTTCTACTGGGAGGCCGTGCGCTTCCAGTACGCCGCCTTCGAAAGCGACCTCAAGGGGCCGGCCTCGGAAGTCTATCTCCACGAAATGCCGGGCGGCCAGTTCACCAACCTCAAGGAACAGGCCCGCTCGCTCGGCCTCGAGACCCGGTGGCACAAGGTCGCCCAGGCCTATGCCGACGCCAACCAGATGTTCGGCGACATCGTCAAGGTGACGCCGTCCTCCAAGGTGGTGGGCGACATGGCGCTGATGATGGTCTCCCAGGACCTCACCGTCGCCGACGTGGAAAACCCCGCCAAGGACATCGCCTTCCCCGAATCCGTCGTCTCCATGCTGAAGGGCGACCTCGGCCAGCCCCCGGGCGGCTGGCCGGCGGGCCTGCAGAAGAAGGCGCTGAAGGGCGAGGCGGCCTATACCGCGGTGCCGGGCTCGCTATTGCCGGCGGCCGATCTCGACGCCGAGCGGAAAACCATCGAGGATAAGCTGGAGCGCAAGGTCGACGATTTCGAGTTCGCCTCCTACCTCATGTATCCCAAGGTCTTCACCGACTATGCGCTGGCCGCCGACATGTACGGCCCGGTCAGCGTGCTGCCGACGCCGGCCTATTTCTACGGGCTTGCGCCGGGCGAGGAGCTCCAGCCGGAGATCGAGCGGGGCAAGTCGCTCGTCATCCTGCATCAGGCGAGGAGCGAGCCGGATGCGCAGGGCATGGTCAAGGTGTTCTTCGAGCTGAACGGCCAGCCGCGCCTCATCAAGGTTCCGGACCGCAACCGCGCCGCTACCTCGGCCGTCCGCCGCAAGGCCGATACCGCCAATGCCGCCCATCTCGGCGCGCCGATGCCGGGCGTCATCTCGACGGTCTCGGTCTCTGCCGGCCAGACGGTCAAGGCCGGCGACGTCCTGCTCTCCATCGAGGCGATGAAGATGGAAACGGCGCTGCATGCCGAGAAGGACGGCACGGTCTCCGAGGTGCTGGTCAAGGCCGGCGACCAGATCGACGCCAAGGATCTGCTCATCGTCTACGGCGCCTGAACGGCCGAAAAACACGGAAAGGATGTGGGATGGACGCGCCATTCCACATCCGTCTCTTGTCTTCGGACGATTTCGGACGCAAAACCGGCGCTCGCTTTTCCCGAAATCAGTCTTGCCCCCTGAGGCTTCCATGAGCTTCGTCATCCGCACCGCCGCCCTCGGCGATATCTCCGCCTTCACCGAGATCTACCGCGAATCCGTGCTGAACGGGGTGGCGAGCTACGAGATCGACCCGCCGTCGCTCGACGAAATGGAGGTGCGATTCAAGGCGATCACCGGCAAGGGCTATCCCTATATCGTGGCCGTCGAGCAGACCGGGCTCATCCTCGGCTATGCCTATGCATCGGCCTTCCGCACGCGGCCGGCCTATCGCTGGCTGGTGGAGGATTCGGTCTATCTGGCGCCGGACGCGCGCGGCAAGGGCGTCGACAAGGCGCTGCTGGCCGAACTGATCCGCCGCGCGACGGAAAGCGGCTTCCGGCAGATGGTGGCCGTCATCGGCGGGGCGCACCCGGCCTCCATCGCCGTGCACAGCGCCGCAGGCTTCGAGCACAGCGGCCGCATGACGGCGACCGGCTTCAAGCACGGCCGGTGGCTCGACACGGTGTTCATGCAGCGCGCGCTTGGCGACGGTGCGCAAACCGAGCCGTCGGCGACGGATTTTCCGGGAACGATTGCGTAGAGCAATTCCAGCAAAAGTGCGAAGCGGTTTTGCGTCCGGAATTGCGCAAAAACAAAAATCGGAGCATTTCTGCGCTTCGAGGAAAAGCGG
>CAMLOC010000522.1 GCA_946481465.1 uncultured Shinella sp.
GGTCGCGCAAAGCCGCAGCATGTGGAGGGCGCAATGAGCATAGCCGAAGCAACCCAGACGTCGAGGCGCGCCGGCGGGCGGGCGGCCCGCGTCGCCATGCGGGCAGCACCGCTGGCGGAGAACGTCCGTCCGGTTCGCCCGGGGCTTTCGGGCGGGCAGTACAAGCCGCTGACGGAGGCCGGCGTGCGCCGCATCCACGAGGCGGCGCTCGATGCGCTGGAGAACATCGGCCTTGCCAATGCGCCGAAGTCCGGCATCGAGATCATGACGGGGGCCGGCGCGATCCTGGGCGAGGACGGGCGCATCCGCTTTCCCCGCGCGCTGGTCGAGGACATGCTGGCGGTCGCCGCGCGCGATATCACGCTTTACGGCCGCGATCCGAAATACGATCTCGAACTGACCGGCACACGGGTCTACTACGGCACCGCAGGGGCGGCGGTGCACATCGTCGACGTGGAGAAGCGGGAGTACCGCGAATCCACGGCGAAGGACCTCTTCAACGCGGCGCAGCTCGTCCATCATCTCGACAACGTCCATTTCTTCCAGCGCGCGATGGTCTGCCGCGACGTCGCCGACAATTTCCTGATGGACATCAACACGCTCTACGGCTGCTGCGCCGGCACGTCGAAACATGTCGGCACCAGCTTCTCCGATCCTTCGCATGTCGCCGGCTGCTTCGACCTCATCCACATGATGGCGGGCGGCGAGGACAAGTGGCGGGCGCGGCCCTTCGTGTCGAACTCCAACTGCTTCGTCGTGCCGCCGATGAAATTCGCGGAAGAGAGCTGCATCACCATGGAGGCCTGCATCCGGGCCGGCATGCCGATCCTGCTGCTGTCGGCCGGGCAGGCGGGCGCGACGGCGCCGGCGCCGCTTGCCACCGCCATCGTGCAGGCCGTCGCCGAGTGCCTTGCGGGCGTCGTCTATGTCAACGCCATGGCGCCGGGCCATCCGGCGATCTTCGGCACCTGGCCCTTCGTCTCGGACCTCAGGACGGGCGCCATGTCTGGCGGCTCGGGCGAGCAGGCGCTGCTGACGGCGGGCTGCGCGCAGATGCACCAGTTCTATAGGCTTCCGGGCGGGGCGGCCGCCGGCATCGCCGATGCCAAGCTGCCGGACATGCAGGCCGGCTGGGAGCAGGCGATCTCCAACGTCATGGCGGGCCTGTCCGGCCTCAACATGGTCTATGAGGCGGTCGGCATGCACGCCTCGCTGCTCGGTTTCTGCCTGGAAAGCCTCGTGCTCGGCGATGACCTTTTGGGCCAGGTGCAGCGCTGCGTGCGCGGCATCGACGTGACGGAGGATTCCGTTTCGCTGGAGACGATGCGCTCCGTCTGCCTGGAAGGGCCGGGCCACTATCTCGGCGACCCGCAGACCCTGTCGCTGATGCAGACGGAATATGTCTACCCCGCTGTGGCCGACCGCACGAGCCCGAAGGAATGGGCGGAGATCGGCCGGCCGGACCTCGTGCAGAAGGCGATCGAGCGCAAGAACCGCATTCTCTCCGAAGCCGGCGGCCCGCTGTTCGATTTCGCGACGGACCAGGCGGTGCGGGAAAAGTTCAAGATCTATTTCTGAAGCAATTCCAGCAAAAGTGCAGCGCGGTTTTGCGTCCGGAATTGCGTTGAAACTAGACCCGCCTATCGAAATGGGTGCGCAGGGACACATGCGTCTGCACGGTCGCGATGCCCGGTGTCGTGGCGATCTGGCGGCGCACGGTGTCGAGCTCGGCATTCGAGATGCATTCGACGAGCAGCATCAGGTCCGTCGGCCCGGCGAGCGACCAGCAGGTCACGACGTTCGGAATGCCGGTGAGATGCGGCACGATGTGGTCGCAGTTGCGGCCCTGCTGGAAGCCGACGGCGATCAGCGCCTCGACGCCCGGCCGCTCCCGGTCGATGCCGAGCTTCACCGTATAGCCGGCGATGACGCCCCTTGCCTCCAGCCGCCGGATGCGCTCGTGCACGGCGCTCCGCGACAGCCCCGTATGGCGCGCGAGCTCCACGAGGCTCTGCCGGGCGTCGGCACGCAGCGCGGCGAGCAGCAGTCTGTCCTTTTCGTCCAGTTCGTTCATCCGGAAAAGCTCCTTATGGCCGGACGATCGTCCGGCGCTCCGCCTTCTTGCTGCGCGAAACCGGATGAAAAAGCAACTATTCGTCGGGCATCGCTTCAAGGAGAGACCGATGCCGACCTTCCCGGACAATGCCGTCCTGATCCCGATCGACATGCAGCAGGCCTTCGACGCCGCGCCCTGGCCGCGGCGCTGGAACGAGAGGCTGGACGAGAACGGCCTTGCGCTTCTTGCCGCCTGGCGAGCGGCGGGCCGGCCGATCATCCATGTGCGCCATGACAGCGTGGAGCCCGGGTCCACCTTGCGTCCGGAAGCGGCGGGCAATGCGTTCCGTCCCGGCTTTGCGCCGCGGGAAGGCGAGCCGCTGGTGACCAAAAGCGTCAACGCCGCCTTCATCGGCACGGATCTCGACCTGCGCCTGCGCCGGATTAGGGCGGAGACGGTCGTGCTGTTCGGCGTTTCCACGGATATGTGCGTGTCGACGAGCGTGCGTGTCGGGGCGAATATGGGCTACCGGGTGATCCTGGTCGAGGACGCCTGCGACTGTTTCGACCTGCCGGACGGCGAGGGCGGGACGATCCCCGCCCGCGACGTGCACCGCGCCCATGTCGCGACGCTTCGCCATGAATTCGCGACCGTGCGGCGAACGGCGGATATCGTTGCCGGTCTCTAGCGGGTCGCTGCCCGGACGTCGCGCACGCCAAAATCCCATTGCGGCGCGGTGACGGGGGTGAGGTCGATGCCGGGGAAGACGGCGAAGGTGGAGAAGGGCTGGCTTTCGCCCGGCAGCACGCGCAGCACGACCAGCGCGCTGTCGCGGCCGACCTCGCGGCAGGTGCCGCCGGGGCAATCGGACAGAACGACATCGAGACGGAAGGACTGCATGGGCCGGGTGCCCTTGTTGGAAAGGCGGCCGGTCACGCGGAAACTCGTCTTCGTCTGGCCGGCCTCGGCGTGCGTCTCCAGCAGCTCCACCTCGTCCGCGGCGAAGGCGGGCGCGCCGGCGCTCGGCGTGACGGGGTCGCCGGAGGGCGCGCGGTCCTCGACGAACCAGATGAGGAGCGCGCTCGCAAGGCCGATGGCCACCACGATGGTGAGGACGGGTTCGACCCAGCTTTGGAAGCGCCGGAAGCGCAGTGCGAGATAGAGTATGGCCGCCGCCGCGACTGCGAATGCCCAGATCATTCAGGTCCTCCTCGGCATTGTATAGCCTTCGGAGCGGGCGGCCGGAAGTCCACCTGGCCTCACTTTGCCTTGAGGCTGATCCAGTAGGCCCCGTCGAAGGGCACGGCTGCGAAGCGCGTGTTGATTTCCTTCAAGGTTGCATCAGGGTCGATATCGGCGAAAATCTCCGGCCGCAGCCAGTGGGCGAAGGCCTCGGCGGCGAGGATGTTCAGCGGCACGGCGTTGAAGAAGTTCCACAGGCCGTGCACGCGCTCTTCCTTCACCGCCTTGAGGTTCTTCAGGAACGGGCCGGAGACGGCGCGTGCCAGCGTCTCGCGCGCTTCCTCGGGCGCCACGCCCGGGCCGACCGAGAAGGTGCTGTAGGTGCCGCCCGGCGAGGCGGTCGCGATATAGACGTCGGGATCGGCCGCGACGATGAATTCCGAGCTGACGATGCCGCCCTGCGCCGGCAGGCTTTCGGCGATGTTGCGGCTGCCGGTGATGGCGATGAAGGCGCCGAGCCCGCCGGTGCC
>CAMLOC010000523.1 GCA_946481465.1 uncultured Shinella sp.
CTGCCGCAAGTCGGCGGCACGCTGGCCTTCGACCGGATCGACCTTCGCGCCTTCCTCACCGCCTTCTCGCCGCTTCCCGGCGACGACCAGGCGACGACCGGCATCGACACCGCCTTCATCCATCAGTTCGGCATGGACCTGAGGCTTTCCGCCAAGAGCGCGGACTTCTCGCCCTTCTCCCTGCAGGATCTTGCCGCCGGCATACGCATCGAAAACGGCCGCGCCTCCTTCGATATTGGCGACAGCCAGTTCATGGACGGCCGCATGACGGGCCGCATCGCACTCACCGAGCAGGGTTTTCGCGGCGGCGGGCGCCTGCAGATGTCGCTGAGCAATGTCGATATCGGTGCGATCGTCAACACGCTCGCCCTGCCCGGGCCGCTGCCGGCGGGTCGCGGCTCGGCGGATTTCGAGCTGTCGACCGACCGGCCGCTCTGGGCGACGACGGCGTCCGACATGTCCGGCCAGTTCCGGCTGGCCATGGGGCCGGGCACGCTCACCCATTTCAACCGGCAGGCCTTCGAGGAGCGGGCGGCGAAGAACGCCTTCTTCAACTTCTCCGAAGCTTCGGACGGATCGTTCGATTTCGTGCGCGCCGACGTGCAGGCCAAGCTCGACCGGGGCCTTGCCGAACTGACCAAGGCGGAGATCGAGGGCAACGAGAAGCTGCTGACGCTGTCCGGCATGATCCCCTATCGCAGCGGCAGCGTGGCGCTGGCCGGCACGCTCGCCGACCGGCCGCAGGCCGATGCCGCCGCCGTCGTCAGGCCGGCGATCAGCTTCTTCGTCGGCGGCTCGTGGCCGGAACCGGTGATCTCTCCCATCTCCATCCTGACGGGGCAGCAGCCCCGCCAGTAGGGCCCTTGCCCAGCCTCAGCGGCCGGCGAAGGCCGCCTGCTCGTCGCGCAGGCGCTGCACCTCGCGGCGCTTCGTCATGATCGAGGCGATGACGACGCCGACGGCGACGAGGCCGATGAGCAGCGTGCAGGCCGCGTTGATCTCCGGCGTCACGCCGAGGCGCACCTGGCTGTAGATCTTCATGGGCAAGGTCGTGGCGCCCGGGCCGGAGGTGAAGCTCGCGATGACGAGGTCGTCGAGCGAGAGCGTCAGCGCCAGCATCCAGCCGGAGAGCACGGCCGGCGCGATGATCGGCAGCGTCACCTCGAAGAAGGTCTTCACCGGCGTCGCGCCGAGGTCCATCGCCGCCTCCTCGACCGAGCGGTCGAAGGAGAGCAGGCGCGACTGCACGACGACGGTCACGAAGCACATCGAGAAGGTGATGTGCGCGAGCGTGACCGTGACGAAGCCGCGATCGAAACCGATGGCGACGAAGAGCAGGAGCAGCGACAGGCCGGTGATGACCTCGGGCATGACGAGCGGCGCATAGACCATGCCGGAGAAGAGCAGCCGGCCGCGGAAGCGCGTGTAGCGCGTCAGCGCCAGCGCAGCCATGGTGCCGAGGACCGTCGCGACGGTCGCCGACAGCAGCGCCACGCGGATCGTCACCCAGGCGGCGTCCATCAGGCCCTGGTTGTTGAAGAGCGAGACGTACCACTTGGTCGAAAAACCGGCCCAGACAGTGACCAGCTTCGATTCGTTGAACGAGAAGATCACCAGCAGCACGATCGGCAGGTAGAGGAAGGAGAAGCCGAGAACGACCGAGGCGATGTTGAAACGGGACCAGGTGTTCATGGGCTTACTTCCCCTGCTCTTCGGCCTTGGCCTGCGCATTCTGGAAGAACACGATGGGCACGACCAGGATGAGGAGCAGGATGGTGGCGACGGCGGCCGAGACGGGCCAGTCGCGGTTCGCGTTGAACTCGTTCCACAGCGTCTTGCCGATCATCAGCGTCTGCGACCCGCCGAGCAGGTCCGGAATGACGAACTCGCCGACCGCCGGGATGAAGACGAGCATGCAGCCCGCCACGACGCCCGGAATGGAGAGCGGGAAGGTGATCTTCCAGAAGGCCGATATCTGCGGGCAACCGAGATCCTGCGCCGCCTCGATCAGCGTGTTGTCCATCTTCTCCAGCGCCGAATAGAGCGGCAGCACCATGAAGGGCAGGTAGGAATAGACGATGCCGATATAGATCGCCCAGTTGGTGCCGATGATGATCAGCGGCTCGTCGATGATGCCGATGCCGATCAGGAACTGGTTGAGCAGCCCCTCCGGCTTCAGGATGGCGATCCAGGCATAGACGCGGATCAGGAAGCTCGTCCAGAACGGCAGGATGACGAGCATCAGCAAGGTGGGGCGCAGCGTGCGCGGCGCCTGCGCCATGCCGTAGGCGATCGGATAGCCGATCAGGAGTGTGATGAAGGTGGAGACGCCGGCGATCCAGAGGCTCGACAGATAGGCGTTGAGATAGAGCGCATCCTCGGTGAGCCAGACATAGTTGTCGAAGCTGAACTGGCCGATCTTCGCGACGATGCCGGAAAGCCCGTCGGCCAGCGCGAAGGCGGGCTCGTAGGGCGGCTGGGCGATCGCGGTGGTGGACAGCGAGATGCGGAAGACGATGAAGAAGGGGATGAGGAAGAAGAACAGCAGCCAGGCATAGGGGATGAGGATGTCAAGGCGTCTGAATATGGCGGAGCCGAGCTTGGTCATCGGGTCAATCCTTCAGCACGACGCCGGCCGTTTCGCCGAAGGAGACCCAGACCTTCTCGTCGTAGGAGATCGGATCCTCCACCTCGCGCTGGGCGTTCAGCATGGAGGCCTTCACGACCTTGCCGCCGTCGAGCTTGACGTAGAAGACGGTCATGTCGCCGAGATAGCCGATATCCCAGATTTCGCCCGGCGCGGCATTGACCGAGGCGTCGGCGGGGGCGGCCCGCGTCACCTTCATCTTTTCCGGCCGGATGGCGAAGCCCGCGGCAGCGCCCGGCGCCGGGCCGTTTCCGGTCACGGTGCGGATGGTGAAGCCCTCGTTGACGGCAAGCTCGATCTTGCCGTTGCCATTGGCCGAGACCTTGCCGTCGAGGATGTTCACGTCGCCGATGAAATCCGCCACGAAGCGGGAATTCGGCGCCTCGTAGATCTCCGCGGGCGTCGCCACCTGGATGACCTTGCCGTGGCTCATGACGGCGATGCGGTCGGCCATGGTCATCGCCTCTTCCTGGTCGTGCGTGACGACGACGAAGGTGAGGCCGAGTTCCTGCTGGAGGTCCATCAGTTCGAACTGGGTCTCCTCGCGCAGCTTCTTGTCGAGCGCGCCGAGCGGCTCGTCGAGCAACAGCACCTTAGGACGCTTGGCGAGCGAGCGGGCGAGCGCCACGCGCTGGCGCTGGCCGCCGGAAAGCTGGTGCGGCTTGCGCTTGGCGAATTTCTCGAGCTTCACCAGCTTCAGCATCTGGGCGACGCGCTCGGCGATCTCGTTCTTGGGCATGCCGTCCTGGCGCAGGCCGAAGCCGATATTGCTCTCCACCGTCATGTGCGGGAAGAGCGCGTAGGACTGGAACATCATGTTGACCGGCCGCTTGTAGGGCGGGATGCCGGCAATGTCCTGGCCGTCGAGGATGATCTCGCCCGAGGTCGGCCGCTCGAAGCCGGCGAGCATGCGCAGGAGCGTGGACTTGCCGCAGCCGGACGCCCCGAGCAGGGCGAAGAATTCGCGGTGATAGATGTTGAGGGTGAGATCGTCGACGGCAGTGAAATCGCCGAACCTCTTCGTGACATTGCGGAACGTGATGAATGGCTTTGCGTCCGGATCCGTCCACGGCGCGAAGGAGCGACGGATATTGCCGAGAGATTTCATTGCCTGTCCCCA
>CAMLOC010000524.1 GCA_946481465.1 uncultured Shinella sp.
GACGGGCCGATCGACGCATGCGCGACATGCGCGCGCGAATACCGCACATCGATGCCGCCCTTGCCGGCCGCCGGCACCGCGGATCCCAGCCGGACGACCATCTCGCCCGCCGTTTCCGCCGGCTGCCAGAGGCCGGGCACCTCCTCCCAGGCGGTGAACCTCTCCGCCTCGGCATGGGCGGCGTGAACGCCGTATTCGTCCGGCCCGACGAGGGCGAGGAAGTCGTTCCTGCGCAGGACCGTGAGGCCGGGATGGCGGCGCTCCAGCCAGGCTTCGTCGACATTGGCGAGGCGGGCAAGCCGGAACGGCTGCCGGACGACCCGGGCATGCAGGAGGCCCGGCAGGGAAAGATCGTGGATGAAGCCGGCGCCGGCGCGCTTCTGCGCCATATCGATGCGCGGGTGGCTGGCGCCGACGGTGCGATCGGGCCCGGCGGGCCGCACGGGCACATTCCCGCCGACCGGCTGCCGCCAATCGACATCGGATGCGAGCGACCAGAAATCGAGCCCCGTCGGCGCGCCATCGACAAGGATGCTCCCGTCGCGGCAGGACAGGCGGTCGTCTTCGGCGCCGAGACGGGCGGCGGCGGCACCCAGCAGCGCCGCGCGCGCCTGCGCCGCGGCCAGGCGGATCGACGCGCCCGAGACCTCGACCGACTGGCTGCCGGCGGTAATGCCCTCGTCCGGCGACCGCTCGGTATCGCAAGGGGCGAGCGCGACCAGCGCGGGATCGACATGCAGTTCGTCGGCGGAGATCTGGGCAAGGGCCGTGAGGATGCCCTGACCGAGCTCGACCTTGCCCGAGCGGATGCCGACGACACCCGGCGCGTCGAAGGAGATCCAGCACCCGAGTTCCGGATTGTCGCGAAGGCTCTTCGGCAGCGCGTTGTCCACGGTCATGCCTCCCCGCCGAGACGGGCCGCGGCGCGTGCGGCGGCGCGCAGGATCCCGCCATGCGCCCCGCAGCGACACAGATGCCCGTCGAGCGCGGCGAGGATCGCCTCGCGGCTCGGCCGGCCCTCACCCTTGAACAGCGCGTGGAGGCGCATCAGGATGCCGGAGATGCAGTAGCCGCACTGGCCGGCCTGCTCGATCTCGAAGGCTTCGAGCAATACCGCCCCGACGGGATCGTCCCCCAACCCCTCGGGGGTCGTCACCTCCGCCCCGGCCAGCGCGGAGACCGGCAGGGTGCAGGCATGGCGCGCCTGCCCGTCGACGCTCACCACGCAAGCGCCGCACTGCTCCAGCCCGCAGCCGAAACGGGTGGCCTTAAGGCCGAGCCGGTTCCGCAGCACGAAAAGCAGCGGCTCGTCGCCGGCGCCGTCCACCTGCGCCGGCGATCCGTTGAGCCGGAACGAAATGGAAGAACGCATGGTCTTTCCTCCGCGGTGACGGCCCTAAGCCCCCAGCCGTTCCGCCAGCCAGTCGGCGACGAGCGGGCGATACAGCCAGGGAATGTTGTTGCAGACATGGTTTCCGGCGGCAAAGACATGCAGTTCCGCCCCCGCCCGGCAGATATCGGCACATTTCTGCGCCTCCGACGGCGGGAAGATCCTGTCGCGGCCGCCATGCAGGACGAGCGCCGGAACCGCTGGCCCCGCGATGCCCGCCAGGGTGAAGCGGCGGGCGCGCGTCACGACGTCGTCACCGCCGAGCGCGAAGGTCATGTTGTCCTGGTAGACTTTCGGCAGGGTCGGCCAGAGCGCCCCGAGATCGTGGAAGCCGTTGATGGAAACGACGGCCGCAAGCCCCTCCAGCGCCGCCGCGGCCCGCAACGCCAGGAAGCCGCCGAAGGCCATGCCGACCAGGCCGACGGCACCCGACAGGCCCGGCCGCCCCGCGAGGGCCTCGATCGTCGCGGCGATGGCCGGGGCGATATCGGCGCGCAGAGGACCATGGGACCGGCCCTCGCCCTGCCCCGGGCCGTCGAGCGACAACGTCGCCATGCCGCGCAGGAGGAAATGCCGTTCGAACGCCGGGAACTCCTCCTTGGTGGAATCCGAGCCGGGGACGATCAGCGCCAGCGGATGTGGCCCCGCCCCGTCCGGCCGGCGGAGATAACCATGCAGCACGCCGCCTTCGAACGGCACCGCGATGGGTTCGCCGGGCGGCGCCAGCAGCGGCGCGGCCTTGCGGAACGCCGCCACCTTCCGCGCCGCGACAAGCGCCTTCGCGTCGAGGTCGTCGAAAGCCATGAACTGGCCGAAATGGTAGAACAGGCTGGCGCGGGCGAAAGCCTCGCCGGCGGTGATCCGCCGTCCGCGCTCAAGCGCCGCCTCGCCCATCGCGGCATGGCGGTCGCCTTCGGCGCTCCAGGCCGCAAGCCAGTTCTCCCAGGTGCCGGCGCTGTCGATCACCGCCCTTGCCGTCGCCGACGGGATGCCGGCGACCTCCATGCGCGGCAGCCAGTGTTCCACCACGCTCAGCAGCCTGTTCTCAGTCCCGTTCATTCCCTGTCCTTCCGGGGTCGCCGCATTCCGGTCGTCGGTTTCAGGTCGGCATTGCGAGAAGGATCGATGCCGGCGCATTGGTGCGGTTGACGAGCGCGCGCGCCTCCCCCGGCGCCAGCCGGCAACTGTCGAGCACGCCGAGCGTGACGGCGGCATCGGCGGTCTCCACGGTCACCTCGCCGGCGACGACGATGTAGATCTTCTCCACCGCCGCCGCCTTGAGCGAGGTGCGTCCGCCCGGCAGGAGATGCGACAGGCCGATCCACATCGTGTCCGTCGCCGTCGCCTCCTTGCCCTGCAGGCGCAGGCAGCGCATGTCGTAGTGTTCGGGCGCCTCGTAGGGCTTGGCCTCGCTGTAGCGGGTGACCTGCATGGTGCCTCCTTACGGCTTGAGCAGCACCCGCTCGGGCGTTCCGCGCAGTACCGAGGCATAGGCTTTCGCGGCGTCCTTGAGGTCGTAGCAGCAGTCGGGATTGATCGGGAACGGCTTCAGCAATCCCTCTTCGAACTTCAGCTTCAACCGGTCGAAGATCCGCGCGCCGTCGACGGAAGACAAAGCCAGCGTGTCGATGCCGATATATTTGTGGCGGCCGCGGAAGAAGTTGAAAATGTCGAAGGGCACGGCGCGGTCGAAGGTGGAGATGAAGATCTGCCGCGCCTGCTTGGCCATCGCCTTGTTGGCGATCTCGAAATAGGGGCTGCCGACCGTGTTGAAGACGATATCGGCGCCGTGGCCGCCGGTCATGTCGCGAACGACGGCGGCGACGTCGTCCACGGCGCTGTTCAGCATCGTGACCGGACCGTTGGCGTGGCCCCGCAGCGGCTGCCCGTTGTATTCGACGGCGAAGACCTTCGCCCCGGCCATGGTGGCGAGCTGGATCGCCGCCTGCCCGACCTTGCCGTTGCCGCCACAGACGAGGACGACGTCGGTCGGCTGGGCGCCGCCGGCCTCGCGCAGGCCCTCATAGGCGGTGATGAAGGGCACGCCGACCGAACCGGCCTCCTCCATCGAGAAATTCTTCGGCTTGGCGCGCACCGCCTTCTGGTCGAGCACCATCCACTTGCCGTGGCTGCCGTCCTGGCTGATGCCGAGTTCGCCGCCGCCGCCCCAGACCTCCATGCCGATCATCTGCGAGGGGCCCTCGCGCACGATGCCGCCGAAGTCGCGGCCCGGAATGCGCGGCCAGACGGCATGCGGCATATGGCCGAGCGAAGCCTTGGCGTCGCTGGGATTGACCCCCGCCGCCGCGATCTCCACCAGGACCTGGCCCGGCCCCGGGCGCGGCACGGCCACCTCGACCACATCGATCAGG
>CAMLOC010000525.1 GCA_946481465.1 uncultured Shinella sp.
CCGTAGCCGCGGTCGTACTTGCGCGCGATATGGGCGAGCATCCGCATCTGGCGCGCATTCAGCGTGCCGTAGGGAATGGCGACGCGCAGCATGTAGGCGTGAAGCTGCAGGTAGACGCCGTTCATCAGGCGCAGCGGCTTGAAGGCGTCCTCGGCGAGTTCCCCGGACAGGCGCCGGCCGACCTGGTCGCGGAACTGCTCCACCCGGCCGGAAACAAAAGCGTGGTCGAATTCGTCGTAGCGATACATGAAGCGTTCCTCAGGCGGCCGTTGCGGCCGTCGCGGTCAAGCCGGCATAGCCGGCGGCATAGGCGATGGTCGGGCCGGCGGCGCGGATGCGCTCGCGCATGCGCAGCGGCCTGAGCACGCCGTCGACTTCCTCGACGTCGACGACATTGACGTCGACCACCTTGTTGTCGGCATAGGCCTGCCTGCCGGTCGCCTCAAGCGCGTCGACGGCCTCCTTGTGGCGCGCGACGAAGGCGGCCTGGAGCTGTTCGTTCCAGTTGCCGCTCGCATCCAGCCAGACGGAGATGCCGTCGGAAAGGCGGTTGGCTGTCAGAACCTTGTCGGCCATGTCATGCTCCCAATGCTGCTGTGGTGCGCACCGTCTCGCGGGCGGCGAGCGGTACGGAATGTTCGAAATTGGCGCCGGCGACGGCATCGCCGATGATCACCATGACCGGACCGGTCAGTTCGTCGCGATGTTCCAGGCCCGGCAGGTCCTTGAGCGTGCCGTGCAGCAGCCGCTTGTCGCGGCGGCTGGCATTTTCCACGACGGCGACCGTGGTCTCGGCCGGCAGGCCCGCTTCCATCAGCCGGGCGGCGACGGACGCGGCGACCGTGCGGCCCATATAGACGGCGACGGTGGCGCCGGAGATCGCAAGCCGCGCCCAGTCCGGCAGGACGGCGCCCGTCAGGTCGTGGCCGGTCGTGAAGACCAGCGAGGAAGCGACGCCGCGCAACGTCAGCGGCAGTTCGAAATCGGCGGCCGCGGCGAAGGCCGAGGTGATGCCGGGCACGACCTCGTAGGTGATGCCCGCCCGGCGCAGCGCCGCCATCTCCTCGCCGGCGCGGCCATAGACCAGCGGATCGCCGGATTTCAGCCGCACGACGCGTTTTCCCGCGCTGCCGAGCTCGACCAAGAGGTCGTTGATCTCTTCCTGCGACTTGGAATGGCAGCCCTTGCGCTTGCCGACGGAAAGCCGCTCGGCATCGCGGCGCCCCATGTCGACGATGGCCTGCGGCACGAGCGCATCGAAGACGATGACGTCGGCTTCCATCATCACGCGCTGGGCGCGTAGCGTCAGGAGGTCTTCCGAGCCCGGGCCGGCGCCGACCAGCCAGACACGGCCGGCGGCGCGGCCCTGCAAGGTCAGCAGCGAATCGGCCGTCCGGGCCGCCAGCTCGATATCGCCGTTGTTGACGGCATCGGCGACCGCACCCTGGAAGAAGCGGCGCCAGAAGACGCGGCGCGTCACGCCGCGCGGCAGGATACGGTCGACGGCCTCGCGGTAGCCGTTGGCAAGGCTCGCGAGCCGGCCGAGCGAGGGCGAAAGGATCTGGTCGACCTGCGCGCGGATCATCTGCGCCAGGACGGGGCCTGCACCCTCGGTGCCGATGGCAACGGCGACGGGCGCCCGGTTGACGAGCGCCGGCGTGAAGAAATCGCAATAGTCGGGCTGGTCGACGGCATTGACCGGGATGCGCAGCGCGCGGGCCGCGGTGGCGATGGCGCGGTCGGCGGCGGCCTCGCCCGTCGCGGCGAAGACGAGCGTCGCGTCGGCAATGGCCTCGCTGGAAAAGGGCGCGCGTACCAGCACCAGGCCGTTGTCGGCGATGAAGCGGGCAAAATCGGCCTGCGGCGCCTCGGCGAGCACGACGATCCGTGCATCCGTGTTGGCGAGCAGGCGGGCCTTGGCGAACGCCTCGTCGCCCGCGCCCACGACAACGACCGTCCGGCCGCTGACGCGGAAGAACGCCGGGAATGTCGAAAGCTTCTGGTGCGCTGCTGTCATGGTCTGGTCCGGTTGAAGTGTGCGCACTATCGCGAAAAAAGGCCATAAATAAAAGAAACAGAAATTCCAATGGCCCGGGGGGCGCGTATTGTTTTGCTCGCACCTCCCGCATTTTGAGCATAAGTCACCGGCCGCCCTTGCCTGCCCACCGCGGGGGCCGCTAAGGAGGCTACTGTCACGCCAACGGGGATTCCCACCATGGACCAGTCCGCCCTCGCAAAGCGCCTCCTCGATGTCATCGAAGTCGATATCCTGCCGCTGACGCGCGCCGGCGTCGCCGCCGGCAACAAGGTTTTTGGCGCGGCGATCCTCGACAAGGCCGATCTGTCGCTGGTCATCGCCGAAACGAACAACGAGACGGAGAACCCGCTCTGGCACGGCGAGGTCCACACGCTGAAGCGCCTTTACGAGCGCGTCGAGAAGCCGGACACCAGGGATTACGTCTTCCTCTCGACGCACGAGCCCTGCTCCATGTGCCTTTCGGCCATCACCTGGGCCGGCTTCGACAATTTCTACTATTTCTTCAGCCACGAGGATTCGCGCGACAGCTTTGCCATCCCGCACGACCTGAAGATCCTGAAGGAGGTCTTCCGGCTCGATCCCGGCGGCTATGCGAAGACGAACGCCTTCTGGCATTCCGCCGCCATCGCCGACCTCATCGCCACGTCCGACGAGGCTGCCAAGGCAACCTTGCAGGCGCAGGACGCGCGGATCCGCGCCGCCTATGACGGACTTTCGGACGCCTACCAGTCCGGCAAGACCGGCAACAACATCCCGCTCAACTGAGAACCGCGATGGAACCGAGCCGCGACATCGAACGCCTGATCGAGATCATGGAAGCCCTGCGCCAGCCCGAGACCGGCTGCCCCTGGGATGTCGTCCAGACCTTCGAAACGATCAAGCCCTATACGATCGAGGAGGCCTACGAGGTCGCCGACGCCATCGAGCGGAACGACATGGACGACCTGTGCGAGGAGCTGGGCGACCTCCTCCTCCAGGTGGTCTTCCATGCCCGCATGGCCGAGGAACAGGGCGAATTCGACTTCGGCAGCGTCGTCGAAGCCGTCACGCGCAAGATGATCCGCCGCCATCCGCACGTCTTCGCCCGTTCGGACGCCGACACGCCCGAGGCGGTGAAGCTGCAATGGGACGCCATCAAGCAGGCGGAGAAACGCGAGCGCAAGGAACGACGCGCCAAGCGCGGCCTGCCCGAGGACCCGCTGCGCGGCCATCTCGGCTCCGTGCAACGCTCCTTCCCGGCGCTCGTCGAGGCGCTGAAACTTCAGGAACGAGCCGCGAAAGTCGGCTTCGACTGGTCGGAACCCGCGCCCATCCTCGACAAGATCGAGGAGGAGATCGGCGAACTGCGCGAGGCGCTGCGCAACGACGATCAGAAGGCCGTCGCCGACGAACTCGGCGACCTCATCTTCGCGCTGGTCAATATCGGCCGCCATGTCGGCGCCGATCCGGAAATGGCCCTGCGCGGCACGAACACCAAGTTCCGCAACCGCTTCTCGCATATCGAGGAGAGCCTTGCTGCGAACGGCGAAAGCCTCGAAGAGGCGACGCTGGAGCGGATGGAGGCGCTGTGGCAGGCGGCAAAGGGAATCGAGCGGCAGCTGGCACGGTAAGCGCAAATGCATTGATTTGCCGGCAAATTGCTTCGTCCACGCCCCACCCACTGTCGTCATCCTCGGGCTTGACCCGAGGATCCACGCGGCACCCGCGG
>CAMLOC010000526.1 GCA_946481465.1 uncultured Shinella sp.
TCCAAAAATCCAGAAAGAGAGCCTCACATGATGCGCACCTCCCATTTCCGCTCCCTGCTCGCCGGCGCCGCGCTCGCCACCCTGGCGAGCCCCGCCTTCGCGCTCGACGGCGCGGATCTGCTCGCCAAGCTGAACGCCACCTATGCCACGAGCGGCGTGACGATCAGCTCGTCGAACGTCGCTGCCGACGGCTCCACCGTGACGCTGGAAAATGCCGAGCTGAAGGCCACCGGCGCAGAGGCTCCGCTCAAGCTCGGCACCATCACCATGGACGGCGTCGAGGAAGACGGCGAAGGCGGCTACACCGTGGAGACCGTGTCGTTCCAGGACATCAACGCCACCGAGGCGGATGCCACGGTTTCGGCCAAGGATATCGCCATTAACGGCGTCACCATTCCCGGCAAGGTCGTTCCCGGCACGCTGGAATCGCTGCTGATGTACGAATCGGCCACCGCCGGCCCGGTCTCCGTCACCTCCAAGGGCAAGGAAGTCTTCTCCATGTCCGGCATGGAGGCGAACATCACGCGCATGGACGGCGATGCCGGCCTCGAATTCGACGCGACCCTGTCGGACCTCAAGGCCGACCTGACCAGCGTCGAGGATCCCAAGGCCAAGGACGCGCTCGCCAAGCTCGGCATGAGCTCGCTCGACGGCAAGGTCACCATGTCCGGCAGCTGGGAACTGGCCAGCGGCAAGCTCGCCGTCGACGAATACACCTTCGACTTCAAGGACGTCGGCAGCCTCAGCCTCTCGCTGGAGTTCTCCGGCTACACGCTCGACTTCCTGAAGGGCATGCAGGAGGCGATCAAGGCCGCCGAAGCCAACCCGAACAAGGAAGAGGCGAACGCCGCCATGGGCATGTCCATGATGGGCCTCGTCCAGCAGCTGACCTTCAACAGCGCCTCCATCTCCTTCGAGGACGCCTCGATCACCAAGAAGCTGCTCGACTATGCCGGCAGCGAACAGGGCGTTTCGGGCGACCAGATGGCCCAGTCGCTGAAGGGCCTGATCCCGATCATGCTCGCCCAGCTCAACATGCCGGACCTGCAGAACCAGATCGCGGAAGCTGCCAACGCCTATCTCGACGACCCCAAGAGCATCACGATCAGCGCCGAGCCGAAGGAGCCGGTGCCGTTCCCGATGATCATGGGCGCCGCCATGGGCGCGCCGCAGACCATCCCGCAGGTTCTCGGCGTCACCGTCACGGCCAACGACGAGATGTAATCGCGCGGGTAGACCGACCGACAGGGGAAAGGCCCGGAGCATTCGCTCCGGGCCTTTTGCTTTCGAAGGCTTGCTCAACGCGCCGGGATCGCCTGCGGCACTGGCGCCGACCACTCGACGCGCCGCGTCGCATACATGGTCGCGGCGATGGTGACGAAGGAGATCAGCGCGCCGGCGAGCAGCGCATATTCGTCCTCGCGCAGCACCAGGTACATAACGCCATAGGCCGAGAGCAGCACAGCGCCGAGCGACAGGCCGTTCCCGCGGCTGCCCGTCGCGCTGCCGAGATAGGCGGCGATGAGGAATGTCGTGGCGAGCGAGGCCGCGGCATAGGCGATGGTGAAACCGGTATGTTCGGCGAGCGCCAGGAGCAGGACGTAGAAGACGATGAGCGCAAGGCCCGTCAGCACATACTGGATCCAGTGCACCATGCGCCCGCCCTTCAGCTCCACGACGAAGACGGCGAGGAAGACGAGCGAAATGAACCCGATCGAATATTTTAGCGTACGCGAGATCACCTGGTAGAACTGCACCGGCTCCACGAGATTGATCGACATCATGCTGCCCGACAGCGGCAGGGTCGGGCCGGTAGCGACGCGGTCGATGCCGCGGGCGAGATAGGGGATCGTCCACCTGGCGGAGAAATCCGTCGCGGTGACCGTCTTCTCCTCCGGCAGGAAGAGGCCCTCGAAGCCCGGATGCGGCCAGTTCGCCCTTGCGGAAAAGCTCGTCGTCTGTCCGGCGGGCGCGACGGCGAAGCTGCGCGAGCCGTTGAGCGACAGGGCGATCTCGAAGGCAAAGCCGTTCTCGACGAGCGGGCGCTCGATCATCCGGTGCACGCCGGCGCTCGTCTGCGGCGAGGCATAGCCGTCCGTGCCCGTGCTCGCCATCGCGGAGATCTGCCGCATGCCGGGATCGAAGGGCCGCGCTGCGCCATTGTCGATCGTCACGCCGGCATCGGAGCGGATGCCGGTGATGTCGTTGATGTTGAGCACGAGGAATGCCCGGTCGAGCTGCGGCGTGCCGTCGAACTGCGCAAGGTCCTGCAGGATGTTGCCGGCAAAGCGGCCCTTCAGCGTCAGCGCGCCGTTATAGACCGGCAGCGTGTAGATGGAGAGCCTGCGCTCCTCGGCCTTCAGGTCGGCCGTCACGTCGAGCGTTTCCGGCATGACGAGCACCCATTCGGTAACCCGCTCGACGACCGTGCGCGCCTCCAGGACGCGGCTGCGCTCGACCTCGAAGGGCACGGCGAGATAGGGGCCGTTGATCGCCTGCTCGCCGCCCCAGCCATGGGCGATGCGCCGGGACACGTCGGCCGCGCGCTGCGCGCGCTCCTCCGTCAGGCCCCAGACCAGGAGCAGCGGCACCAACAGCGCCACGGAAATGATGCCGATCATGATGAACTTGACGCCGGGCGAGCGCAGGAACGTGGCAAGGGGGCGCGGCTCGACATTCGGATGGCGCGGGGATGCGGGGACGGGATCGTCCGCTTCGGTGGTTGTCATGAAAAGTCCCTCCAGTCGTGAATCGCCTCTTTCGGGCGCATCTTCACGCTAGGGGTGCATTTCGACTGATTGCGCGCGGAATTGGGATCGACTGGCGGCGAATTCGCGGCATTGTGGCGTCCGTGCAAAAGGAAAGGGCCGGTGTCTCCACCGGCCCTCTCGCAGGATACAGCCGTTCGGGCTCAGTCCTTCTTCTGCGACGGCACGACGCGCAGCGCGAGTTCCCGAAGCTGCGTCGGGGTGGCCGGCGACGGGGCGTTCATCAGGAGGTCCTGTGCCTGCTGGTTCATCGGGAACAGCGAGATCTCGCGGAGATTCTTCGCGCCGACGAGCAGCATGACCACGCGGTCGATGCCGAAGGCGCAACCGCCATGCGGCGGGGCGCCGTACTGGAAGGCGCGGTAGAGGCCGCCGAAGCGCTCTTCCACGTCGTCCTGCGTAAGGCCGACCTTCTCGAAGGCCTTGACCATCAGCTCGGGCGACTGGTTACGGATCGAGCCCGAGGCGATCTCGAAGCCGTTGCAGACCGCGTCATACTGGTAGGCCTTCAGTTCCAGCGGATCCTTGCTGTCGAAGGCCTCCAGGCCGCCCTGCGGCATGGAGAAGGGGTTGTGCGCGAAGTCGACCTTCTTCTCGTCCTCGTTCCATTCGTAGAACGGGAAATCGACGATCCAGCACATTTCGAAGCGGTCGCGGTCGACGAGGTTCAGTTCCTCGCCGGCGCGGGTGCGAGCTTCGCCGGCGAACTTGTAGAACTTGGCCGGGTCGCCGGCGACGAAGAAGCAGGCGTCGCCGTCATCGAGGCCGAGCTGCGTGCGGATGGCGTCCGTGCGCTCCTCGCCGATGTTCTTGGCAAGGGGACCTGCGCCTTCGAGCTTGTCGCCCTCCTTGCGCCAGAAGATGTAGCCGAGGCCGGGCTGGCCGGTCGACTGCGCCCAGGCGTTCATGCGGTCGCAGAAGGCGCGCGAGCCGCCGGTCTTGGCCGGGATCGCCCAGACCTGGACCTTCGGGTTGG
>CAMLOC010000527.1 GCA_946481465.1 uncultured Shinella sp.
GCGCGCCGGCGGCGAAGCCCACCGCCTTGTTCCAGATCTGGTCGTCGATGTAGCGCACATCGGTGATATAGACCAGCGCCTGGCCGCCCTCCTCCACCCGGTAGGCCCAGATCGGCGAGTGCTTGCGCCGTGACAGGGGCAGGGCCCGCACCGTCAGCCCGCCCACCATGAAGGGCTCGGTGGAGACGGGCTGGAAGCTGTGGGTGGCGCCGATGTGGGCCAGCCCGTAGACCGGCGAGTAGACCGGCGAGAGCATGCCGTCGTAGGTGAGCTCGAGCGAGCCCCGGGCGTTGTCGGGGCCGTAGATCCGCGACGGCGAGGACGTGACGTAGAACTCGGTCGCCTTGATCCAGGGGAATGGTAGAATGGGCGCTTCAGCATGCGCCTGCGTGACGCATAGCGCTGCGACGGCGGGGAGAAGCCGCTTGGCGTGAAACATGGTGGGCTCGCTGGAAACGG
Organism: uncultured Shinella sp.; assembly: GCA_946481465.1. Next base: position 460 of record CAMLOC010000527.1, read on the forward strand.
CTTCTGACAGCCGCACCGGTAACGGACCGGCAGCCGGGGGGGCAGAACACGCAAGCGACGTGTCGAGCGCTTTTAGGCTTTCGCCTTGGACAGCACGCCCGACCCCGGCCAATAGCCCGGAATGCGCAATTGATGCGCAGCAACGGCCGCCGAACGGAGCCCCGCCCGACGACCGCGCGCTTGATGGGTTCTGACACCCAAGGTGGAATCTAACACTATCCTCTGGTTGCGCTCAATGGCTGCGCTACACCTTGATCTCTTCGATCTTGATTACGAGGCCTGTCGAGCCACCGAGGCGACGAGCAGACGTGGTCCCGTTCACCGCCCATGTCGTCGATGCCCCGTTGAAATTGCCGATGCGGACGCGATAGGTGGTCGAACTGGTCGTGCCGCTCACCTCCTCGAACTGAAACGAGAAGCTCGACAAGGTTTCCGCAACCGCCGTTCCGATCCCTTGCGAGGCCTTGGCCGCCGCCGTCGCGTCGCGGAACAGTCCAACCCATTGGTTCGCCGCTGCGGCGGCGGTGTACGGCCCTGTCACTGTGATGCGCAGGATGTTCGTCGCGCTCGTCGGGGTGAAGGCGAGCGTCGTGATCTCCGTTCCGTCCGTGATCTGCGGAATCGTGTCCGTGCCACCGGCCATCGCGGTCGTGCCGGTCGTATGGGTGACGTAGCGGGTCAGAGATGACTTGACGACGGAGCCTGCTGGCAGCGTGGCGGCGCTCGGGGCCTGCCAGGTACCGTCTGCGTGAAGGAACTTGCTGGCGGCGGCATCGCCGGCCGCCGGGGCAGGCACGAGCCCCTTGACGCCTCCCGAGCCGCTGTCGCCCGTGAAGGCCGGCAGAAGCGCCGCCTGAGCCGCAGCGTTCGCCGCGCCGATCATCGAACGGCCGGCGCTCGTCAGGCTTGTCGTGGTCGCCGCCGAAGACGACGTATAATAGGCGACCGTATCGGCGGCGCCGGTCACACCGACGAGCGCGCGACCGCCCGCAGTGATATCTGCTAGAGCCGCCGCTGACGTGCTGGTGAAGTAGGGGAGCTTGTTCGCGGCGGCGGAAACCGCCAGAAGCGAGCGGCCCGAGGCCGGGAGGTCAGCCAGATCGCAAGTGGCCGCGCCCGTGAAATAGGGGAGCTTGTCGGCGGCGCTCGCCAGAGCGGCAAGACAGGCCAGATCGGCGTCATAGGCCTGTACGTCGAATCCGATCGTCAGGCCGAGGTTTGTTCTGGCGTTCGTGGCGGTCGACGCTCCGGTCCCGCCTCGCGCAACCGGCGTCGGACTCGTGCCGGGGAAGGACTGAGCCAGGATCGGCAGCGGAGCCAGAGACAAGAGCGCCGCCAGTGCGGCGGCGAAAAAGCGCTTCATGATCATGTTCCCGTCAGGTTATGTACCAGCCGGAGCCATCCGGCAGAGGCCGGAACGTCGCGGCCTGGTAATTGCTGGCGATGACGAATGTCGACTGGCCGTCGACCGTTTCCGAACCGTCCGGATCGATGGTGATGTTGTAGGTCTCGGCGTTGCCGGCGATATCCTTGATCGTGATCGGCGAGGCCCCGTCCGCAGCCGGGAGATGCACCGTCGTCGCCGCCGGGACGGTCTTGTTGATCAGGATTTGCCCGTCATCTGCTGTGACCGTGACATCGCCTGCCTCTGTCACTTCTCTGACCGGGGGGGATAGAACCGCAACGCCGTTGTAGGTCTTCCAGACGGCTTCAGACTGGTCGTAGCCGAGATAGAGTACATCGGCATCGGAGACGCCGGCCTGCAAGCCACTGAGATCCAACTGGATGGTCCAGACCGTTCCGGACCGCGTGGCGCTGATCGGGCCAGCGCTCTCGATGGTCGCTGTGAACGCCGCGATGTATTTCAGCTTCAGGACAGGCGGCGCCATGTCAGACTCCCTCGACCACCGGCAGGGAGCCGATGAATTCCTGCACCGTGTCGGCGTCGATGCCATTGGAAAGGATGAGCCCGACCTTGTATTGGCCGGGGCAAATGCCGCTCATCACGCTTGCCGGGAACACGGCATAGAGAAGGCCGTCGCTCGGGAGCGTGACATAGCTTCCGTTCGACGCGCCCCGCGCCACTTCGCTGCTGGGGCGGTCGGAGTGCACGATGCGCACCGTGGCGGTCCAGCCGGTCCAATCGAACAGGGCATCATCCTCGACCTCGTTGAGCTGAATGCCGAAGCTGAATGCCGCCTTGTTGCTTTGCCGCTTGAAGGCGATTTCGTTGAACATCGGCTGCCCTCAGAGCTTGGCCGGAAGGAATTGCGCATCGCGTTTCCGCGCGGCGGCTGCCCAAGCTAGATGAGCAACCGTCGGGCAGCCGAACATGCCGATATGGCGAAAGCGTCCATCTTCGCGGATTTGCGCTTGATACCGTCGACCAGCCCTCGACACCCCGCGAGGCAGATCAAGCTTTCGCTTATGGCCTCGGTTCATCAGATTCTGAGAACGCGTAGCCTCTCGGAGGTTCGACCACCGATTGTCGCTCTTGACCTGGTTGATGTGATCGATTTCACCGATTGGCCATGCACCCGTCATCCATAGCCATGCCAATCGATGAGCCATGTACATGCGGCCATGGACGCAGATCTGGATATGCCCGGCTGTATTGGCGTTCCCCGCGCGGCTGCCCTGAACCGCATTGGGGGCCACAGTGACTTTTCGTGTGAAGAAGCCATTCTCCGGGTCGTAGTCGAAAAGCTCTCGAACGCGCTCGGCGCTCACGCGCGCGTCTCGGTCATCTTGAGCGATCATGGATCAAGCCTTCAAGCTGTTGAAAACGCTATAATTTTATGTAAAATGTGCCGAGGCGCGACGGGCTCAGGGTCGGCATAGGCAAATCGGAGCCCGCCGTCGCGGTCGTGAAGGAGCCCGAAGTCGAAACCGAACCGCCGCCGGAGAACGTGCCCGTCACCGAGCCGGAGTTCGGGGCCGTCGAGTTCACGCCGCCGGTCAGAATGGATGACGCGCCGGCCTGTACGTTGAAGGCACCGGCGGATGGGTTATAGAGATCGTTGAAGCTGGCAGTGCCGGAGATCGAGCCGGACACGCTCGCGGTTCCTGACGAAGAGACCGTGCCGGTGTGGCTGTGGCTCGGCATCTCGCCGGGGATCATCTTGTGATTGATCTTGCCGCCAAACGCGCCGGCCACCTGAGCGTCAGAATAGTACGAGAAGCGCACCGCTGTGCCGGTCGCCGTCGCCGTCGCATTGGCCGACAGCGTCACGGTCGTGCCGTTGACGCTGACGCGTCCCTGCGCGATCAGCGTCTCCGCC
>CAMLOC010000528.1 GCA_946481465.1 uncultured Shinella sp.
ACCTTCTCGCCGGATCTCGCGGACCTGACGATCTATGTCATCTCGGTGTGCCAGGGCGAGGAGATTCCGCGCAAGGGCGGGCCGGGCATCACGCGCTCGGACCTGCTCGTCATCAACAAGAAGGACCTCGCCCCCCATGTCGGGGCCGATCTCGATGTGATGCAGCGCGATGCCGAGCGCATGCGCGCCGCCCGGCCGTTCGTGTTCTCCGATATGAAGCGGGGGGAGGGCGTCGGCCGCATCGTCGACTTCCTGCGCGTCGAGGGCGGGCTCTGATTCCGCCCTCGTAGGGCGTTTCAGATCCGCCGCAGGGCTTCCGGGTCGCCTATATGGACGAGGCGGCCGCGGACATTGACGCCGTGGCCTCGCAGCATCGAGAAAGCGCGTGACAGCGCCTCGGGCGCAAGGCCCAGTTTGCCGGCAAGCAGGCTCTTCTGGTAGGGCAGGCGGAAGCTGGTGGCCTTGTCCTCTGCCGGGCACTGGGCGAGCAGGTAGCGCGCCACGCGCTGCGGCGCGGTGTGCAGGCGGTCGTCGGCAAGGCTGGCGAAGGCGCGCGCAAGCTGGCCGGAGAGCGCTTTGGCGAGCGCCATGGCAAGGTCCGGCCGCCGGGCGGCGATGTCACGCACGCGCTTCAGGTCGAAACGGGCGATGAGGGAGGGTTCCGCGGCCTGGGCGGTCGCGCGGTAGCGGCCGGCATCGAGCACGACGCTGGCGCCGATCAGGTCGCCGGGACCGTAGAGTTCCACATCCGCCTCCCGGCCGTCCGGGTCGAGCTTGTAGACGCGCACATAGCCGGAAAGAACGCAATGCAGCATGTCCGCCGGCTCGCCCTCGCGAAACAGCATCTGGCGCGCCGGCAGGTTGCCGATGGCCGCGATTTCCATCATCGCCGCCACGCTCTCCACGCCGAGGGCGGACAGGAGGCCGGAATTCAGCAGGGTTTCCCGTTCCCTGGCACCGGGTTTCATCAGCCTGTTCATCGATCTCACTCCATGCTCCCGCAGGCATCATCGGTCTTCGATGACAGAACGATAGTCGAGGATGGGGAAGTCTTATTTGATTTCGATCAATGAACGAGAAAACGGCCGGTTCGACGTCTGTCGAACCGGCCGTTTGTTTCGTTTTTCCAGCTATTCTGCTGCGAGCGGCGAGTGATGCACCACGCTGAACGGCTTTCGCCCGCCGTTCTTCTTCTCCAGCGTCTCGATGCGCTTTTCGAGATCGGCGACCTCGCGGCTCGTCTGGTCGGCAAGGCGGGTCAGCGCCTCCGGTTCCATGGCCAGCAGCTCCTCGTCCTTCCGGCCGACGAAGCGGCCGAAGATCCAGCCGAGCAGGCGGGACAGGTCATCCATGATGAGGAAGAAGGACGGCACGACGACGAGCGAGAGGACCGTGGAGACGATGATGCCGCCGATGACGGCGATCGCCATGGGCGAGCGGAAGGAGCCGCCTTCCCCGACGCCGAGCGCCGAGGGCAGCATGCCGGCCGACATGGCGATGGAGGTCATGACGATGGGGCGGGCGCGCTTGCGGCCGGCCTCGATCATCGCTTCCACCCGCTCCATGCCGTGATGCATCATCTCGATGGCGAAGTCGACGAGCAGGATGGCGTTCTTCGTCACGATGCCCATCAGCATGAGGATGCCGATGAGGACGGGCATGGAAAGCGCGTTCTGCGTCAGGATGAGGCCGGCGGCCACGCCGCCGATGGCGAGCGGCAGCGACAGGAGGATGGTGAAGGGCTGGATGACGTCCTTGAAGAGCAGGATCAGCACCATCAGCACGAGCAGCAGGCCGAGCAGCATGGCATTGCCGAAGGACTGCTGCATCTCCGCCTGGATTTCGGCATCGCCGCTCTCGGCGAACTGCACGGTCGGCGGCATGTCGATGCTGTTGGCGATCTCCTTGAAGCGGGCCGTGGCCGTGTCCAGCGCCACGCCCTGCTTGAGGTCGGAGCCGATGGAGACAACGCGGTTGCGGTTGTGCCGCTTCACCGAGCTCGGGCCTTCCGAATAGTCGATGTCGGCGACGCTCGACAGCGGCACGAGCTGGCCGCCCGCCGTCTGGATCTTCAGGTTGCGGATGGCCGCAAGGTCGGCGCGGAAATCGCGGTCGACCTGCACGCGGATCGGGATCAGGCGATCGTCCAGCGAGACCTTGCTGAGCTGGGAATCGATGTCGCCGATGGTGGCGACGCGCACGATCTCGGAAATCTGCGCCGTGGTGATGCCGAGGCGGGCCATCCGCTCGTCACGCGGGCGGATCTGCAGTTCCGGCCGCGGCAGCGAGCCTTCGGAGCTGACATTGGCCAGCACCGGATCGGCGCGCAGTTTCGATTCCAGCACGGCGACGGTGTTGTTGAGGTCCGCCTCGTTGTTGGAAAGCAGGTTGAAGGCGAGGTCGCGCTCGCCGCGGTCGTTGAGCTTGATGATGCGCACGTCCGGAATGTCGCGCAGGCCGGCGAAGATCTCCCGCTCGATATCCCATTGCGGACGCAGGCGGCCCTTCGCCTCGATTTTCGGCAGATAGGCGCCGATGACCGGGAGGTGGCCGAGGACGTCGTTCACCAGCTTGTGGGTCAGCGAATGTTCGAGCTTGTCGAGGATGACGGTCACCGAGGCGCGGCGCAGTTCGAGGTCGCCCTTCGGCGAGGAGCCGCCGAGCACGAAGACGCTTTCCACGCCGTCGATATCCTTGACCCGCTCGTAGATCTGCGTGGTGGTGCGGTCGGTATCGTCGAGCATCGCATCCGGCGGCAGCTCGACGGACAGCACGATGCGGGACGCATCTTCCGGCGGCAGGAAACTGCCGGGCACGGTGAAGAGCAGCATGACCGAGGCGATGAGGAAGGCGAAGGCGGCAAGGAGCGTCGCATAGCGGGCATACCATTTGCGCGTCGTCTTGCCGACGAGCCAGGTATAGCCCCGCATGAAGGCGCCTTCCTTCTCCTCGCCATGGCCATCGGCATCGCCCGAGCGCATGAGATAGGCCGCCATGACCGGCGTGATGAGACGGGCCACTGCGAGGGAGAAGAACACCGCCACCGCGACCGTCAGGCCGAACTGGATGAAGTACTGGCCCGGAATGCCCGGCATGAAGGAAACCGGCACGAAGACCGCGATGATGGTGAAGGTCGTCGCGATGACGGCGAGGCCGATTTCGTCTGCCGCCTCGATCGCCGCCCGGTAAGGCGTCTTGCCCATCTTGATGTGGCGGGCGATGTTCTCCACCTCGACGATCGCGTCGTCAACGAGAATACCGGTTGCCAGCGTCAGCGCCAGGAAACTGACGAGGTTCAGCGAGAAGCCCATCAGGTCCATGACCCAGAAGGTCGGGATGGCCGAGAGCGGCAGCGCGACGGCGGAGATCAGGGTCGCACGCCAGTTGCGCAGGAAGAGCAGCACCACGATGACGGCGAGCAGGGCGCCCTCGACGAGCGTGTGCATCGCGGCTTCGTAGTTGCCATAGGTGAAGTAGACCGAGTCGTCGATCATCTCGATCTGGACGTCGGGATTTTCAGCACGCACGGTGGCAAGGCTTTCGGCAACCGTCTCGGCAACGGTCACTTCGCTCGCACCCTTGGCGCGGAACACGGCAAAGGACACGACCGGCTTGCCGTCGTGGCGGGCGAAGGATTTCGGCTCTTCATAGGTGTCGGTGACACGGCCAATGTCGGACAGCTTGACGAAGCGACCGCCGGGCAGGGCGATGGTGGAATTCGCAAGGCTTTC
>CAMLOC010000529.1 GCA_946481465.1 uncultured Shinella sp.
GGCTTGGAGGCGAGCGCGCCGAGATTGCCGAGGCCGAGGATGGCGGTGCCGTTCGAGATGACGGCGACCATGTTGCCGCGCGTCGTGTAGTCGTAGGCGGTCGCCGGATCGGCGGCGATGGCCTTCACCGGCACCGCGACGCCCGGCGAATAGGCCAGCGAAAGGTCGCGCTGCGTCGCCATCGGCTTGGTCGGCGTGATCTCCAGCTTGCCGGGGCGCCCGGACGCGTGGAAATCCAGCGCTTCCGTGTCGGTGACGGTTGCCCTCTGGCGATCGGATTTGTCGGTTCCCGGCATGCTTCCCCCTTCACACTCCTGTGGGCGATAGGCCCATTACTCCTCGCAGGTGTTGTTTTCTATAGCGCCCCGTGGCTAGGGTGACACCTCTTTTTTAGGAAGAACTGACTCTCCGTGAACGATCAGATCGTGCGTCCGAACGATATCCTGTCGACGGCAGACCTTGCCAGTGACGAAAGCCGCGCATCGGCAACGCCGATGATGGAGCAGTATATCGAGATCAAGGCGGCCAATCCGGACAGCATGCTGTTCTACCGCATGGGCGATTTCTACGAGCTGTTCTTCCAGGACGCCGTGGACGCCGCCCGCGCGCTGGGCATCACGCTGACGAAGCGTGGCCAGCATATGGGCCTCGATATCCCGATGTGCGGCGTTCCCGTTCATGCCGCGGACGATTATCTGCAACGGCTGATCGCCGTCGGCTTCCGCGTCGCGGTGTGCGAGCAGGTCGAGGATCCGGCGGAGGCGAAGAAGCGCGGCTCGAAATCCGTCGTGCGGCGCGATGTCGTGCGCCTCGTCACGCCGGGCACGCTGACGGAAGAAAAGCTGCTCTCGCCCTCCGACGCCAACTACCTGATGGCCGTCGCGCGCATCCGCGGCGGGGCGGAGCCGTCGATGGCGCTCGCCTGGATCGACATCTCGACCGGCATCTTCCGCCTGTCGGAAACCGGCCAGAGCCAGCTTCTGGCCGATATCCTGCGCATCGAGCCGCGTGAACTGATCGTGCCGGACACGTTGTTCTACGATCCGGAGTTCCGTCCGGTGCTCGACGTCCTCGGGCGTGTCGCCGTCCCGCAGCCGGCCGTGCTGTTCGACAGCGCGACGGCGGAAGGCCGCATCGCCCGCTATTTCGGCGTCTCGACCCTCGATGGCTTCGGCACTTTCTCCCGCGCCGAGCTCGCCGCCGCCTCTGCCGCTGTCGCCTATGTGGAGAAGACACAGATTGCCGAGCGCCCGCCGCTCGGCCGCCCGGAGCGGGAAAGCTCCGCCTCCACGCTCTTCATCGATCCGGCGACGCGCGCCAATCTCGAACTGGTGCGCACGCTCTCCGGCGAGCGTTCCGGCACGCTCCTGAAGGCGATCGACCGCACGGCGACGGGCGGCGGCGCGCGGCTGCTCGCAGAGCGGCTGATGTCGCCGCTGACCGATCCGGACACGATCAACGCGCGGCTCGATTCGATCGCCGCCCTTGGCGACCGGTCCTCCTTCTGCGAGGACCTGCGCGCGGTGCTGAAGCGGCTGCCCGACATGCCGCGCGCCCTGTCGCGCATCGCGCTCGGCCGGGGCGGGCCGCGTGATCTCGGCGCGATCCTGCAGGGCCTTTCGATTTCCGGCGACGTCGCCCGGCTGATGGCCGCCGAGGGGCTGCAGGGCGAGCTTGCCGAGGCCGCGCAGGCCGTCGGCGCGCTGCCGCTCGATCTCTCGCACCGGCTGGCGGTGATGCTCGCCGACGAACTGCCGCTCTTGAAGCGCGACGGCGGCTTCGTCCGCGAGGGCGCGGATGGCGAACTCGACGAGATGCGGGCGCTGCGCGACCAGTCGCGCCGCGTCATCGCCGGGCTGCAACTGCAATATGCCGAGGAAACGGGCGTCAAGTCGCTGAAGATCAAGCACAACAACGTGCTCGGCTACTTCATCGAGGTTTCCGCCGGCAACGCCTCTGCGCTGACGGAAGGCGACGAGGCGAAGGCGCGCTTCATCCACCGCCAGACCATGGCCGGCGCCATGCGCTTCACCACGACGGTGCTGTCCGAACTGGAAACGAAGATCGCCAACGCTGCCGACCGGGCGCTCGCCATCGAGCTTGCCGCCTTCAACGGCCTCGTCGATGCCGTGGTGGCGGAGGCCGAGGCCATCAAGGCGGCCGCGCGGGCACTCGCCGTCGTCGATGTCTCCGCCGGGCTTGCGGCGCTTGCCGAGGAGCAGGCCTATTGCCGGCCCGTCGTCGATCGTTCCACCATGTTCGCCATCGTCGGCGGGCGGCATCCGGTCGTCGAGCAGGCATTGCGCCGCCAGCAGGCCGCCGCCTTCGTCGCCAATTCCTGCGACCTCTCGCCCGCCGATGGCAAGGGGCATGGCGCGATCTGGCTGCTCACCGGCCCCAACATGGGCGGTAAGTCGACCTTCCTGCGCCAGAACGCGCTCATCGCCATCCTCGCCCAGATGGGATCCTACGTGCCGGCCGAAAGCGCTCATATCGGCGTGGTCGACCGGCTCTTCTCGCGCGTCGGCGCGTCGGACGATCTTGCCCGCGGCCGCTCCACCTTCATGGTGGAAATGGTCGAGACGGCGGCGATCCTCAACCAGGCGACCGACCGCTCCCTCGTCATCCTCGACGAGATCGGCCGCGGCACGGCGACCTTCGACGGCCTTTCCATCGCCTGGGCCGCCGTCGAGCACCTGCACGAGGCCAATCGTTGCCGCGGCCTCTTCGCCACGCATTTCCACGAGCTGACCGTGCTGTCGGAAAAGCTCGGCCGCCTTTCCAATGCCACGATGCGCGTCAAGGAATGGGACGGCGACGTGATCTTCCTGCACGAGGTCGGCCCGGGCGCGGCGGATCGCTCCTACGGTATCCAGGTGGCGCGTCTCGCCGGCCTGCCGCCGTCGGTGGTCTCGCGCGCCAAGGACGTGCTGGCGAAGCTCGAGGATGCGGACCGCAAGAACCCGGCAAGCCAGCTCATCGACGATCTGCCGCTGTTCCAGGTGGCGGTGCGCCGCGAGGAGAGCCAGCGCGGCTCCGCCCCGTCGAAGGTGGAGACGCTGGTGAAGGACCTCAACCCGGACGATATGACGCCGCGCGAGGCGCTGGATGCCCTCTATGCGCTGAAGAAAGAACTTGGCAATCGCTAGCGCCTGAGGTCATTGTCCTCGCCTGCGGAAAGGGTCTATAGCGCATGCGAACCGAACGGGCGATCGACGAGAAGCGGGACGCAAGCCGGCATCCGATGGAAAAGAAACTCCTGGCGCCGGCCGATTCCGGCCTGATCGACGTGCCGGCGCTGCGCGCCCGATGCGAGTTCATCGCAAGCACCAATGCCGATTACCGCGACCGCATGCGCCGCGAGCTGCTGGCCGAGTTCAAGAAGGTGAATGCCGCCGGCCGCGAGCGGGCGCGCGAACTGCTCTTTGCCGATGGCAGCGGCCTGCAATGCGCCGCCCGCATTTCCTGGCTGCAGGACCAGCTGATCGCCGTCCTGCACGATTTCGCGCTCAACCATGTCTTCAGCGCCGGCCAGGCACCGCCCGCCGCCCGCATCACGGTGACGGCCGTCGGCGGCTATGGGCGCGGCACGCTGGCGCCGGGCTCGGATATCGACCTGCTCTTCCTCCTGCCGCACAAGCAGACGGCCTGGGGCGAAAGCGTGGTCGAATCCATGCTCTACCCGCTCTGGGACCTGAAGCTGAAGACCGGCCATTCCGTCC
>CAMLOC010000530.1 GCA_946481465.1 uncultured Shinella sp.
GCGGGGGCGGGCATCGCGCTGAAATTCCTGTTTCCCGGCCGCGACGACCGACTGGCGATCCTCGTCTACCTCGCCATGGGGTGGAGCGGCGTGCTTGCCGCCGGGCCGCTGGCCACGCGCCTTTCCACCGCCACGCTGGCGCTGATCGTCGCCGGCGGGGTGCTCTATTCGGTCGGCGTCCTCTTCCATGTCCGCGAGAAACTGCGCTTCCAGAACGCCATCTGGCACGCCTTCGTCGTCGCCGCGGCCGCCGTGCATTATTCGGCGGTGCTGACCAGCGTCGTTTCGGGCGTCTGACGGCCGGCCTTCACTCGGCCGGCGGGGCGGCGCCCTGCGCGCTCGTGCAGCCTTCGGCCGGCCGCAGCGATTTCACCAGTGTCCCGACGAAGGGCGAGATCTCCGCCTTCATCGCCTGCGGATATTCCAGCACGAAGGCGGCGGCCGCGTCGTCGCACAGCGCGATGATGCGGTGATAGAGGATCGTCCCGGCGCGCGTGCCCGAAAGGCTCGCCCAGCCGGTCGTCTCCCGGTCGTAGCTGAGGTCCCAGCCCTCCTGCCGATAGGCCGTGCGCCGGCCGGCGACCTCCTCCTCGAACGGTCCGGTCGCCAGATAGTTCGCCCAGACGGAGAGCTTGGCTTCACCCTTCGCATAGGTCCGTCCGTCGCCGTTGTCGGCCTCCTGCACGAGCGCGAAGCCGGGCGGGATCTCCACCGTAAAGCCGAAGCGGGCGTTGACATAGGGTTCCCATTCCTGCGCGAGGGCGGCGGCGGGGAGGGCGAGGAAAAGAAGGAGGAGAAAACGGTGCACGGTCGGTCCCTCGTGGATGGCGTCCTCCGGGGAACGGACGACGGCGGGCGTTTCATCGCGTGGCGCTTTTGGGCGGCCGCGGTACCCCGGGCTCAAGTTTGCCGTTCGGTTCCGCAAAGCGGGCTGGACAGATTTCCCGCTCCTCCTGTATGGCATGAGGCAGAGCCGGGGGAAACCATGGACATCACGATACGCGACGCCGTGGAGGCGGATCTTCCCGGCATCATGGACATCTACAACGACGCCGTTGCCAACACGACGGCGATCTGGAACGAGGCGGTCGTCGATCTCGACAACCGCAAGGCCTGGTTCACCGCCCGCCGCGAGCGCGACTTTCCGGTGCTCGTCGCCGCGCGCGGCAGGCAGGTGATCGGCTATGCCTCCTACGGCGACTGGCGGGCCTTCGACGGCTACCGCCACACGGTCGAGCATTCCGTCTATGTGCGTGGCGATTCCCGCGGCACCGGCACGGGCAAGCGCCTGCTCAAGGCGCTGATCGACCGGGCGAGCTTCAACGGCGTGCATGTGATGATCGCCGGCATCGAGGCGGAGAACGCCGCCTCGATCAAGCTGCACGAGAAGCTCGGTTTCCGGGTGGTCGGCCGGTTCAGCGAGGTCGGCATCAAGTTCGGCCGCTGGCTGGATCTGACCTGCATGGAGCTGAAAGTGCCCAAGCGCTAGGACCGACCCGGTCGGGAAAGCTCAATCCGGATCGAAGCGGAGCGCAACGCCGTTCATGCAGAAGCGCAGGCCCGTCGGCGGCGGGCCGTCCGGGAAGACGTGGCCGAGATGGGCGTCGCAGTCCGAACAGCGGATCTCCGTGCGCGTCATGCCGTAGGAATAGTCGGAATGGTCGCTCACCGCGCCGGGCTCGACCGGCTGGTAGAAGCTCGGCCAGCCGGTGCCGGAGTTGAACTTCGCCTCCGACCGGTAGAGCGGCCTGTCGCAGCAGATGCAGCGATAGGTGCCCTTTTTGGAAAGGTCGAAATCCGGGCTGGAAAAGGCGCGTTCCGTGCCGTGCTCGCGCGTGATGCGGAACTGTTCCGGCGTCAGGATCTCCCGCCACTCGTCCTTCGTCCTGCTGACCTTCAACGTCTTCGTGTCGCTCATGGCGTCCTCCTGTCGGAGCCATAGATAGGGTGCCGGGGGCGGCAAGACAATCGGTTCGGCCGCTTGAAAGGCAGCGTGTTTCCTCCTATCCTCCATTCCTGCAAGAAGGAGGAATTCAATGCCTTTGAACATCAAGGACGAGGAGGCCCATGCCCTTGCCCGCATGCTGGCCGAAGCGACCGGCGAAAGCCTGACGCGGGCGGTGAAAATCTCCATCGAGGAACGCCTGGCGCGTGTGCGCCATCTCAAGGTTGTGCGTCTTGCCGACCAGCTCGACAGGATCGCGCTCGATTGCGCGGGCCTGCCCGTGCTCGATGCGCGAACGCCCGAGGATATTCTCGGTTATGACGAAAGCGGCCTGCCGCGATGATCATCCTGGACACGTCGGCCCTGATCGCCATCCTGGCCGACGAGCCGGAGCGGCGGGCATTCAACGAGGCCATCGAGCGCGCGGCGACCCGCATGATGAGTGCGGCGACCTTGCTCGAAACGAAGATGGTGCTTTTTGCCCGCCATGGCGGTGCTGGCGTCAATGCGCTGGACGCCTTCCTGCTGCGCGGCGATATCCGGATTGCGCCGGTAACCGCGGCCCAGGCCGAGCTTGCCTTCGAGGCCTTCCGGCGTTTCGGCCGGGGCACGGGCCATGCCGCGCACCTGAATTACGGCGATTGTTTTTCCTATGCATTGGCGCGCGAAAACGACGCACCCTTGCTGTTCAAGGGTAGCGATTTCCGGCATACCGACATACAACCGGCAATCTGAGAAAAACACGGCGCGACGGGCAAAGCCCGCGCATGAGGGAGAGGGGATGATACCGGACACGATGGGCTTGACCTTCCTTGCCTTCTGTCTGCCGTTTCTCGGCGCGCTGGTCGCGCCCGCGCTCACGCGGCTCCTCGGGCACAATGCCGCCTGGCCGTTGGCGCTGGTGCCGGCGGCGATCTTCCTGCATTTCCTCGGCTTCAACGCGGAGGTCGCGCGCGGCGAGATCGTCACGGGCGGCTATGCCTGGGTGCCGTCCTACAATGTCAGCTTTTCCTGGCTGATCGACGGACTGTCGCTTACCTTCCTGCTCCTGATCTCCGGCATCGGCACGCTGATCGTGCTCTATGCCGGCGGCTACCTGAAGGGCCATCCGCACCAGGGGCGGTTCTTCTCCTTCATCCTGATGTTCATGGGCGCGATGCTCGGTCTCGTCGCCTCCGACAGCTTCCTGATGCTCTTCGTGTTCTGGGAGCTGACCTCGATCACCTCCTTCCTCCTGATCGGCTTCGACCATGCGCGGGAGGCCTCGCGCCGCGCCGCGCTGCAGGCGCTGGTGGTCACCGGCGGGGGCGGGCTCTTCCTTCTGGCCGGGCTGCTGCTGCTGTGGAACGTCACCGACGTCACGCAGCTTTCGTTGCTCATGTCCTTCGGCGCGGAGGTGCGGGCGAGCCCCTTCTACCTGCCGCTGCTCTTCCTCATCCTCGGCGGCGCCTTCACCAAGTCGGCGCAGTTCCCGTTCCATTTCTGGCTGCCCAACGCCATGGAAGCGCCGACCCCGGTTTCCGCCTATCTGCATTCCGCCACCATGGTGAAGGCGGGCGTCTATCTCCTGATGCGCCTCAATCCGGTGATGGGCGAAACCCCTGCCTGGGAAATCCTGCTGCCCTTCTTCGGCGGCATCACCCTTTTGGTCGGCTCGGTGCTCGCCGTCCGCCAGACGGACCTCAAGCTGATGCTGGCCTATACGACGGTCGCCTCGCTCGGTCTGCTCGTCATGCTGACCGGCTTTGATACCGAACATGCGGTCGAAGCGGCTGT
>CAMLOC010000531.1 GCA_946481465.1 uncultured Shinella sp.
CAGAATCTCTCCGGGGGTAACGACGCTGTGGCGCTTCTCGCCAACACGCTCGCCGCCGCCAAGGCGATGGACTATCCCGCCGACAAGCTGACCGTCTGGCTGCTCGACGACGGCGGCACGGAGCAGAAGCGCAATGCCGCGGCGGTGATCGAGGCGCAGACGGCCGAGGCCCGCCACCGCGAACTCCAGGCGCTCTGCCGCGATCTCGGCGTCAATTACCTCACCCGCGCCCGCAACGAGCATGCCAAGGCCGGCAACATGAACAACGGCATGCAGCATTCGACGGGCGAACTGATCGCCATCTTCGATGCCGACCATGCGCCGGCGCGCGACTTCCTGCGCGAGACGGTCGGCTATTTTGCCGACGACCCGAAGCTCTTTCTCGTCCAGACGCCGCATTTCTTCATCAATCCGGACCCGCTGGAGCGAAACCTCAAGACCTTCAAGGCGATGCCGTCGGAGAACGAGATGTTCTACGGCATCATCCAGCGCGGCCTCGACAAGTGGAACGCCGCCTTCTTCTGCGGCTCGGCCGCCGTGCTGCGGCGCACCGCGCTCAACGAGGCGGGCGGCTTTGCCGGCCTCTCGATCACCGAGGACTGCGAGACGGCTCTGGCGCTGCATTCGCGCGGCTGGAACAGCGTCTATGTCGACAAGCCGCTGATCGCCGGCCTGCAACCGGCCACCTTCGCCAGCTTCATCGGCCAGCGCAGCCGCTGGGCGCAAGGCATGATGCAGATCCTGCGCTTCCGCTTCCCGCTCTTCAAGCGCGGCCTCTCGGTGCCCCAGCGGCTCTGCTACATGTCGTCGATGCTGTTCTGGCTGTTTCCGTTCCCGCGCACGATCTTCCTCTTCGCGCCGCTGTTCTACCTGTTCTTCGACCTGGAAATCTTCACGGCCTCCGGCGGCGAATTCCTCGGCTACACGCTCGCCTACATGCTGGTGAACCTGATGATGCAGAACTATCTCTACGGTTCGTTCCGCTGGCCGTGGATCTCCGAGCTCTACGAATATGTGCAGAGCGTGCATCTCCTGCCCGCCGTCATCTCGGTCATGCTGAACCCCACCAAGCCGACCTTCAAGGTGACGGCGAAGGACGAGTCGATCCGCGAATCGCGCCTGTCGGAAATCAGCCGGCCGTTCTTCGTCATCTTCGCCGTGCTGTTCATCGCCTTCCTGATGAGCATCTATCGTTTCTATTCCGAACCCTACAAGGCCGACGTCACCTTCGTGGTCGGCGGCTGGAACCTGCTCAACCTCATCATCGCCGGCTGCGCGCTCGGCGTCGTGTCGGAGCGCAGCGAACGGGCGGCGAGCCGGCGCGTGACGGTAAAGCGGCGCTGTACCTTCATCATCGACGGCCGCGAATATCCCTCGACGCTGGAGAACGTGTCGGCGAACGGCGCGCGCGTGCAGGTCTTCGGGCTGGAGCCGGATCTGGCGACAGGCGCGCGCTGCCAATTGCGCTTCACGCCCTATAGCGCGCACTACGAGGAGGCCCTGCCGGTCGACGTGCGCAATGTCGAGAACCTTGGCAGCGTGGTGGCGGTCGGTTGCCGCTTCATGCCGGAGGCGGCGCGTCACCATTCGCTTGTCGCCGACCTGATCTTCGCCAACTCCAACCAGTGGAGCGATTTCCAGGTCTCGCGCCGCTACAATCCGGGCCTGTTCCGCGGCTCGCTGTGGTTCCTCGGTATCGCCCTCTACCAGACGAGCCGAGGCCTCATCTATTTCGCGCGCAGCCTTGTCGGCGGCCGCAAGGGGGAGGCCGCGTCGTGAGGCCCTCGCCCGTCGCCGCCGCTTTCGCGGGCATCGCCTTCGCGCTGTGCGCCTCCGTCGCGCTTGCGCAGGATACGGCCGTTCCCTTCGACATGTCCGGCGAGCGCGGCCCCACCGTCGACAAGACGCCGGCGGGAGAGGACACCACCCCCGTCTCACGCGAAACGAAGCAGCCGGAAAAGAAGGCGGCGACGCCCGACCTTTCCACGCGGCGCTATATCGTTCCCGCGAAATCGCTGCTCCTGGAAGGCGAGGTCGCCAACCACTCCTTCCCGCTCTTCCTGACCCCGCAGGAGGCGGGCAGCGCGACGGCGATCAACCTCGGCTATTCCAACGCCGTCGTGATCGCCCCGGAAGCCTCGCGGCTTACCGTCGTCGTCAACGACACGGTCGTCGGCGAGATGCCGGTCCAGTCCGCGGAAGGCGTCAAGGATGTGCGCTTCGACCTGCCGGCCGGGATCATGCGCCCCGGCGTCAACCGGGTGACCTTCAACGCGGTGCATCGCCACCGCACGGATTGCACGATCCGCTCGACCTATGATCTGTGGACGTCGCTCGACCCGGCCCGCACCTACCTGACGGTGCCGCACGACGCGAGCGGCCGGTTGCCGACGACCGACGATATCGCCGCCATCGGCCTCGGGCCGACGGGCCAGACGAAATTCGTCATGGTCGTGCCGGACATGGGCCAGCCCGTCGCCACCAAGGCGCTGATGCGGCTGAGCCAGGGCCTGGCGCTGATGGCGAAGATGCCGAACCAGACCTTCGACCTGACGGACAGGCTGCCGACGACGGCCGGCGCCGGCGAGATGACGGTGCTGGTCGGCACGGCGGGCGACCTGGCGGCGCTGTTGCCCGGCCTGCCGGCGACGGCGCGATCCTCGGCGGTCGCCACCTTCGTCGACGCGCCGGGCGGCGACCGCAAGGTCTTCGTCGTCAGCGGGCCGGACTGGCCGTCGATCGAGGGGGCGGTGGAGGGCATCGTCTCGCCGATCGACCGGCCGCTCGGCGTGACGCGCGAGGCGCTCAGCGTGCGCCAGCGCAACGGCGCGGACATGCCGTTCCTGTCCGGCGAAACGTCGCTGAGCTTTGCCGCGCTCGGGGTGCGCACGGGCGAATTCAGCGGCCGGCGCTATCGCACCGGCTTCGATATCGGCATCCCCTCGGATTTCTATGCGGATGCCTATGGCGAGGCGACGCTGCTGCTCGATGCGGCCTATTCGGCCGAAGTGCTGCCGGGCAGCCATATCGACATCTATGTGA
Organism: uncultured Shinella sp.; assembly: GCA_946481465.1. The sequence continues at coordinate 3,043 of CAMLOC010000531.1, forward strand.
ACGGCAATATCGCGACGACCGTGCCGATCACCAACCGCAATGGCGGTCTCTTCCGGCACCTGCCGATCCGCGTCACCATGCGGCATTTCCGGCCGGGGCCGAACCGCATCGATATCGAGACGGCGCTTTTGACGAAGGCGGACGCGATCTGCGCGCCGGGCGCCAGCGCCAGCGACGAGCCGCGTTTCGCCCTGTTCGATTCTTCAGAATTCCGCATGCCGCGTTTCGCCCGCATCGCGCAGCTTCCCAATCTGGCGGCCCTCGCGGGCACGGGCTTCCCCTATAACGGCCAGGTCGATCCGCTGGCGCTCTATCTCGACCGCCTCGACGCGGACACGCTTTCGACGAGCGCCACCTTCCTCGGCAAGATGGCCGTGGCGAGCGGGCGGGCGCTGCAGGTGCGCCCGGAATCCTCCGCGCTCGCCATCGGCGAGCGCAACGCCATCCTGGTGGGAACGATCTCGCAGCTTCCCCCGCTCGTGCTCGGCCAGACGCATATCGCCGCCGAGAGCGCCTCCGCCTGGGGCGGGCCGGCGGACGGCGGCGCGCGGCAGGGCGCCACGCAGGAGGCCTTCGACGAATGGCAGTCGCGCGTGCGCGGCGGGTCCTGGCGCGGACAGTTCTCCGCCTTCGAAGCCTGGCTGCAGGAGACTTTCGACATTCCGCTTTCCTCGCTC
>CAMLOC010000532.1 GCA_946481465.1 uncultured Shinella sp.
TTTCGCTGCAGGTGAAGGAGGCGCCGGTCGGTTCGACATATCGCGCCATCTTCCAGGTGCCGCACGGTTGCGAGGGCAAGCCGACCAACGTGGTGCGCGTGCAGATCCCGGAGGGCGTGATCGCGGTGAAGCCGCAGCCGAAGGCTGGCTGGACGCTCGAAAAGGTCAGGGGCGCCTATGCCAAATCCTATGACTACTATGGCACCCCGACCAGCGAAGGCGTGAAGGAGATCGTCTGGAGCGGCGGAGCGCTCGGTGACGACGAATATGACGAGTTCGTGCTGAGGGTCTATCTGACGAAGGATTTGAAGGCGGGCGAGACGCTGCATTTCCCGGTCGTGCAGGAGTGCCCCGACGGTCTTGCCGAGCGCTGGATCGAAATCCCCGCCGAAGGCCAGTCGGATGACGATCTCGAGCTTCCCGCGCCCGGCGTGAAGCTGATCGAGGCGGCCGGCGGTCACTGAAACCCGAGAAGGCCGGCGCCATCGGGCGCCGGCCCCTCCACCCTTCGGAGATTGTCGTGCGGGACCATCCTGGCCGATCCCTTTTCCGGGTCTTTCTGACCGGTATCCTCTGGTGCTGCCTCACTGTCGCGGCGATGGCGCATGCCGCGTTGACGGGGGCGGTGCCGGCCGACGGCGCGGTCGTCAATGCGCCCCCGACATCCCTGTCCCTGTCCTTCAGCGAACCGGTGTCGCCGCTCGTGCTGCGGCTTGTCCTGCCCGATGGGCAGGCGAGGGCGCTGGAGACATTCGTCCTGCGCGACCGCACGCTTGAAATCGCCGTGCCCGGCGACCTTGGTGCGGGAACCCATGTGCTTGTCTGGCGCGTCGTTTCCGAGGACGGACACCCCGTTGCAGGGTCGACGATTTTCTCGATCGGTTCGCCGAGCAGCGCGCCGCAGGTCGCCGGGGAGGCGATCGACTGGCCGGTGAGGACCGCGCTATGGCTTGCCCGTATCGCTATCTATGCAGGTCTGTCCTTCGGCATCGGCGGCCTTTTCGCCGTCCGGTGGCTGATGCCCGGCGGGGCCGATGGACTGCCGGTCATAAAGGCGGCCCTGCTGCTCGGCATGTCGGCGACGGCGATTTCCCTCGGATTGCAGGGGCTTGATGCCCTGGGCGCCCCGCTCTCCGGCCTCGCGGATCAAGCGGTATGGAGGGCCGGCCTCGGGACGCGCTTCGGCCTGACCGTCCTCGCGCTCTCCTTCGCGTTCCTTCTGGCGATCGCAACCGCTTCACGGACCAGCGCGGTGAGCCGTGCGGCGTCCCTCGTGGCTATTGTCGCCGCAAGCGTGGCGCTGGCGTTGAGCGGTCACGCAAGTTCGGCCATGCCGCAGCTTCTGATGCGGCCGGCGGTCTTCGTGCATGTGGTGGCGATTGCCGTCTGGATCGGCTCTCTCCCGCCGCTAGCCTGCGCCTTGCGGCGCGGAGGCGATGCGGGACGGCAGGCGCTCGGCCGCTTTTCCCGCCTTATCCCGCTCTGTGTTGTCGCCCTCATCGCGGCAGGCCTGCTGCTGGCCGTCGTGCAGGTTCGGGCGTTCGATGCGCTCTTCTCGACGGCCTACGGCAATGTGCTTCTCGTCAAGACGGCCCTCCTCGCCGCCCTTTTCCTTCTCGCCGCGTTCAATCGCTGGATGCTCACCGGACCGGCCGAAAGGGGAGAGCAGGGGGCTACCCGGCGTCTTGTCCGCGCGGTGGTCGTCGAGACCATGATCGTTCTTGCCGTTTTCGCCGTTGCCGCCGCGTGGCGGTTCACGCCGCCGCCCCGTGCGCTGGCGTTTGCGGCGGCACAGCCGGTTTCCATCCATATCCATTCGGACAAGGCGATGGCTGAAATCGCCTTCACCCCGGGACGCGTCGGTCCGGTCGAGCTCTCCGCCATCATTCTGGCACCGGACTTCACGCCTGTTACCCCGAAGGAGGTGACCTTCGTGCTTTCCAATCCGCAGGCGGGCATCGAGCCGATGCGCAGGAAGGCGGCCCTGCAGCCGGACGGCGCGTGGCGCGCCTCGGGCGTCGTCGTCCCCGTCGCCGGACAATGGCGTGTGAGGGTCGATATTCTCATAAGCGATTTCGAACTCCTGCGGTTGCAGGACACGGTCGAGATCGCCCGGTAGCGCGTCGTCCGATAGGCCATCGAGGATGGTCCGGCAGAGACGCGAACGGGAGGAATTGCTCCGTGTTCGGGGCTTGCCGGTTGGGAAAATGCACATCGAGGCCGAAGCCATCGGTTTTCGTTCGAACCGGATGGCGGGCGCATCGCCATCGTTCGCGCGCTCGGTTATCCTGACTTCCGGTTCACCGGCGGAGCGTCCGCGCCCCGCCCGATCGCGACCTCACCTGCCTGACGTATTCAAGGGAATATCTCCATGTCGGACCACCACCATCACGAACCCGATCGCTGGAAGCACGATGGCGTGCGGGTGATCAAGGGCGATCAGCTCGATTCCAACACCGCGCAGACACCGGGCATGTTCCGCCAGGCCGCCATCAACCATGCGCGTGTCGGTGCGCAGAAGATCTGGGCCGGTACGGTGGCGATCGAGCCGAATGCCAAGACCGGGGTGCACCATCACGGGGCGCTCGAAAGCGTCATTTTCGTGATCCGCGGCAAGGCGCGGATGCGCTGGGGCGACCGGCTGGAATATGTCGCCGAAGCCGGTCCGGGCGATTTCATCTTCGTGCCGCCCTATGTGCCGCACCAGGAGATCAACGCGGATCCCGACAATGTGCTGGAGTGCGTTCTCGTGCGTTCCGACAACGAAGCGGTCGTCGTCAATATCACCGATGTCGATCCGGTCGAACGGCCGGAAGCCGTTTACTGGGTCGACCCCATCCACAAGAAGCCGGACTGAGCGCCAGGTACGACCATCCCGTATCGGGGATTGACCATCTGCTGGCCATGGTGCGCGTCGGCCTGATTGCGGCGCGGATCGCGCCATGGGCCGGCGGCCCGCTCCGCCGGCACCGGATGATCGCCTCCATGCTCCCCCGCTCCCGGCGGGCCGGGAGGGCGATCCCGGTCACTTCGAGGCGAAGCCAGGGGGCGGCTTGTCATTCGCCTTTCGCGACAGTCTTATATCGCAGGAACAAATTTGGGCCACCCTCATCAAAATGCGCGATTCCAAGACCGGCAAAGACCCCAGGCCAAGCCCCTTCTCCGCAAGCCCGCCGACGTTCGAGCATATCGTCACAGGCATCGACGAGAGCTTTCTCTGGCGGCTCGATGATTATCCCTGGGAACGCAACGTCTGGAATTTCCATCCGGAGTTCGAGATCCACCTGGTTCGAAAGGGGGCTGGCGTCGCCTTTGTCGGCGACTATATCGGTGCCTTTTCCGCCACCTATCTCACCGTGATCGGCAGCGACCTGCCGCACGACTGGGTGACGATGACGGCGCCGGGCGAGGTTATCGAAGGGCGGGACGTCGTGGTGCAGTTCCATCCCGATCGCATCCGCGAGGCGACGCGGCTTCTGCCGGAATTCGCCCAGCTCGAGGACTTCTTCGCCCGCGCCCAGCGGGGCCTCGTCTTCAGCGGCGACACGCTCGTGAAGGGCGCGGAACTCGTCGAGCGCATGGGAACGGAGAAGGGCGTGGCAAGGCTTGCCCTTTTCCTGCAATTGCTCGACCTGCTCGCCGGCTCCGCCGAATACGAGATCCTCTCCTCGCCGGAATATTCGCCCAAGCTCGATGCCGAGACGCTC
>CAMLOC010000533.1 GCA_946481465.1 uncultured Shinella sp.
CGCGGGTGAAGGCGAGAATGTCGTGGTTGGAATGCAGGAAGGACATGTCGCCGTCGTGCAGGGTCTCGTGTTCCCTGCGGAAGGCGAGCGTGGCGCGGTAGTGGTTGAGCACCGAGCCGGCGATCTTTTCCTGCAGGTCCACGGCGAGCCGGACGTGATCCGGCGGCACCGGTAGCCAGGGTTTTCCCGTGCTGAAGCCGGCATGCGCCTCGCCGTGCTGCCAGGGCATCGGCGTGCGGCATCCGTCGCGGCCCTTGAAGGCCGGCCAGAAACGGATGCCGTAGGGGTCGCGCAGGTCCTCGAAGGCTAGGTCGGCCTCGGTGAGGCCGAGTTCCTCGCCCTGGTAGAGGCAGATCGAGCCGCGCAGGGTCGACAAGAGGGTGATGGCGAGCTTGGCGACGCGCTCGCGCTCCTCCGGCGTGCGGATGAAGCGGCTGACATGGCGGTTGACGTCGTGGTTGGAAAAGGCCCAGCAGACCCAGCCGTCCGTCACCGCGCGCTGGAAGCTCTGCACGCATTTGCGCACATGGTCTGCGGTGAAATCCGGCCCGAGGAGATCGAACGTGTAGCACATGTGCAGCTTGTCGCCGCCGCTCGTATAGTCGGCGACGGTCTTCAGCGAGCGGGCGCCGTCGCCCACCTCGCCCACCGTGGCGCGCCCCTCGTATTCGTCGAGGAGATCGCGGAATCGCTTGAGGAACGCGACGTTCTCCGGCTGCGTCTTGTCGTAGCGATGGGTCTGCATGCCGTAGGGGTTGACGTCGGGCGCATCGAGGCCTGGCGCATCGGGATCGGGCTCGTGGGGCGGGTTGTCGCGCAGCTTCCTGTCGTGGAAGTAGAAGTTCACCGTATCGAGACGGAAGCCGTCCACGCCGCGGTCGAGCCAGAAGCGCACGGTCTTCAGGAGCGCGTCCTGCACATCGGGATTGTGGAAGTTGAGGTCGGGCTGCGAGATCAGGAAGTTGTGCATGTAATATTGCTTGCGCACGCCGTCCCATTCCCAGCCCGGGCCGCCGAAGATCGACAGCCAGTTGTTGGGCGCCGTGCCGTCCGGCTTGGGATCGGCCCAGACATACCAGTCCGCCTTGGGATTGCTCCGGCTCGACCGGCTCTCGACGAACCAGGGGTGCTGGTCCGACGTGTGCGAGATGACCTGGTCGATGATGACCTTGAGACCGAGGCGGTGGGCCTCCGCCAGCATGGCATCGAAATCGGCCAGCGTGCCGAACATCGGGTCGACGTCGCAATAGTCGGAGACGTCATAGCCCATGTCGGCCATCGGCGACTTGAAGAAGGGCGAGAGCCAGATGGCATCGACGCCGAGCGAGGCGATGTGCCCGAGCCGCTTCGTGATGCCCCGCAGATCCCCCATGCCGTCGCCGGTCGTGTCCTGGAACGAGCGGGGATAGACCTGGTAGATCACCGCGCCGCGCCACCAGTCGTCAGCCTTCTTGCGGGGCTTCGCCATGCCTCTTCGCTCCGGTTTGCAGTTGCCTTGGGCAAGATGTAACGCGCGCCCTGCCGGGCGTAAACGGCAGCCCCCCGATTTTTCGAAGCCCGATTTTCAAAGGTTGACGTGGGCCGGGTCGATCGGGATGATGCCGGCCCATTCCAGAGAGAAGGTTGACCCCATGACCGATGCCGTCACCCTTTCCCCGCAGGATGCGCGCGACCTCGCCCGAACGGCACTGGTGCGCGTCGGCATGGCCGAGGCCGCAGCGGCGGCCCTCGCCGCGGCGACCGTGGAGGCGGAACTGGCGGGAAAGCCGGCCGTCGGCTTCAGCCACCTGACGGATTATCTCAGAAGCCTGGTGGACGGCAGGATCGAAGGCAAGGCCGAGCCGCTCATCACCTCGCCCGTGCCGGCCATCCTGAAATGCGACGCGATGGGCGGTGTGGCGCAGCACGGCTTCGAGATTGCGCGGGAAGAGCTTGCGTCGAAGGCAAGAACCTTCGGCATCGCCGTCTTCACCGTCTGCAACAGCTACACGACCGGGGAACTGGGCTGGTATGCGGCAAGCCTCGCGAGCGAAGGCCTCGTCGCCGTCGTCGCGACCAACAGCCCGGCCGTGCTGGCCGGGGCCGGCAGCCGCCATCCGGTCTACGGCACCAATCCCCTCGCCTTCGCCGCGCCGCTCGAAGACGGCGGGCTCCTGCTGATCGACCAGTCGTCGAGCGCGACCGCGCTGGTCAACATCCGCGCCGCCGCCGCACGCGGCGAGCCCATCCCCGACACCTGGGCGGTCGACCAGGACGGGCAGCCGACGACCGATCCCTTCGCCGCCATGCAGGGCGCACTGACCGCCTTCGGCGGCAGCCGTGGCGCCAACATCGCCCTGATGGTCGAGGTGCTGGCCGCCGGCCTCACCGGCGGCAACTGGTCGCTCGACGCCGCCGATTTCCAGGCCGGCGACACCTCGCCGGGTGTCGGGCTGTTCGTCCTGGCGCTCTCGCCGCACCTCTTCGCCGACAATTTCCCGGCCCGAATGGCGCTGCAGGCGGACAGGCTGTCGGCGGATTACGGCGTGCATGTGCCCGGCCTCGACCGGGTGAGACGACGGCGCGAGGCGGAAAGCGCAGGCATCCGCTTGCCCCGCCAACTCTTTGACAGTATTTCCTCTTTCCGGCGGAACTAGCCGGGAGGACCTTGGAACATGACGGCACGATTGCTCACGATCGGCGAATGCATGGTGGAACTGATGCAGGCCGAGGGCGGCCTCATGCGCAAGAGTTTCGCCGGCGACAGCTTCAACACCGCCTATTATGCCCGCCAGTACCTGCCCGATGACTGGGATGTCGACTATTTCTCGGCCGTCGGCACCGACACGATCTCGAACGAGATGCTCGCCTTCATGGCCGGCCACAGCGTCGGCACGGGTCATGTCGCACGCATCGAGGGCCGCTCGCCCGGCCTCTACATGATCCACCTGAAGGATGGCGAGCGCAGCTTCTCCTACTGGCGCTCGGCCTCCGCCGCAAAACTCCTGGCGCGCGACGGCGACCGGCTGCGCGCGGCCATGGACGCCTCCGATATCGTGGTCTTCTCCGGCATCACGCTGGCGATTCTGCCGGCCGAGGATGTCGAGACGCTGCTCGCCGAATTGCGCCGTGCGAAGGCCGCAGGAAAACGCGTCGTCTTCGACCCGAACATCCGCCCGCGCCTGTGGGACGATGCCGAGCGCATGCGCGCGACGATCACCGCGGGCGCGCGGGCCGCGACCCTGGTCATGCCGAGCCTTGACGACGAGACGACGCATTTCGGCGATGCCGGGCTCGAGGAGACCATCGCCCGCTATCGCGCGCTCGGCGTCGACGGGCTCGTCGTGAAGGACGGTGCCGAGGGCGCGACCCTCGTCTTCGGCGACGAACGCAGCCATGTGCCGTCCGCGAAAGTGGAGAAGATCGTCGACACGACCAGCGCCGGCGACAGCTTCAACGGCGCCTTCCTCGCCCGCCTTGCGACGGGGGCAAGCCCCGCGGCGGCGGCGCGCTTTGCCGCGGATGTCGCGGCCGCGGTCATCCAGCATCACGGTGCGCTGGTGGCGAAGGACAAGCTGCCGGAGGGCTGAGGCCACCCGGGCAACGACTCCGCCCCCTCATCCGGCCTGCCGGCCACCTTCTCTCCGTAAACGGGGCGAAGGGGATATGCCGTGCCGGTTTCCCTAACCAATGCCCGCAAGCGTGGCACGTCCCCTCTCCCCGCTT
>CAMLOC010000534.1 GCA_946481465.1 uncultured Shinella sp.
TCCAGCACCTGTTCTGGTTCTTCGGTCACCCGGAAGTGTACATCCTGATCCTGCCCGGCTTCGGCATCGTCAGCCACATCGTGTCGACCTTCTCGCGCAAGCCGATCTTCGGTTACCTCGGCATGGCCTATGCCATGGTCGCCATCGGCGCCGTCGGCTTCATCGTCTGGGCGCACCACATGTACACGGTCGGCATGTCGCTCGACACGCAGCGCTACTTCGTCTTCGCCACGATGGTCATCGCGGTTCCGACGGGCGTGAAGATCTTCTCCTGGATCGCGACGATGTGGGGCGGCTCCATCCGCTTCACCACGCCGATGGTCTGGGCGATCGGCTTCATCTTCCTGTTCACGGTCGGCGGCGTCACGGGCGTCCAGCTTGCAAACGCCGGTCTCGACCGCGCCCTGCACGACACCTACTACGTGGTCGCCCACTTCCACTACGTGCTGTCGCTCGGCGCCGTCTTCGCCATCTTCGCGGCCTGGTACTACTGGTTCCCGAAGATGACCGGCTACATGTATTCGGAATTCATCGGCAAGCTGCACTTCTGGGTCATGTTCATCGGCGTGAACCTGATCTTCTTCCCGCAGCACTTCCTCGGCCTGGCCGGCATGCCGCGCCGCTACATCGACTATCCGGATGCCTTCGCCGGCTGGAACGCGGTCTCGTCCTACGGCTCGTACATCTCGGCCTTCGCCGTGCTGATCTTCCTCTTCGGCGTCTTCGAAGCCTTCTCCAAGAAGCGCGTCGCCGGCGACAACCCGTGGGGTGAAGGTGCGAACACGCTGGAATGGCAGCTCTCTTCGCCGCCGCCGTTCCACCAGTGGGAACAGCTCCCGAAGATCAAGTAAGCTTTTTCGACACTCGGGGCCGCCGGAAACGGCGGCTCCCTGACTTGCAAGACCAGACGACCGGCGGAGGCCGGGACGGGGCAGGGCATGGCGGTAGTGGTTGCATTCGCGACGATAGCCGTAGCCCCCAGCCGACATCCCACCCTCCGTCATCCTCGGGTCAAGCCCGAGGATGACGGAAGCGTCTGGGGATGACGAAAGAGAGGGGAGGGCATGAGGCCCATCTCGCTCAGACAACGGAACGATACGGAAAGAACATGGCGGTCATCGAGCATCACGAAACGGTTCCGGGCGGCGGCGAGGTCTACCTCTCCGAAGCGTCGCCGCGTGATTTCTTCGAGCTGCTGAAGCCGCGCGTCATGTCGCTCGTCGTCTTCACGGCCCTTGCCGGCCTCGTCGTCGCGCCGGGCGAGATCAACCCGTTCATCGCGGCCATAGCGATCCTCTGTATCGCCGTGGGCGCCGGAGCCTCCGGTGCCCTCAACATGTGGTACGACGCCGACATCGACGCGGTGATGAGCCGCACCGCAAAGCGTCCCATCCCCTCCGGCCGCATCCGCCCGGAAGAAGCGCTCGCCTTCGGCCTGACGCTTTCCGCCTTCTCGGTCGCGATCCTCGGCCTTGCGGTCAACTGGCTTTCGGCGGGCCTGCTCGCCTTCACCATCTTCTTCTACGCCGTCATCTACACGATGTGGCTCAAGCGCTCGACGCCGCAGAACATCGTCATCGGCGGCGCGGCCGGCGCCTTCCCGCCGATGATCGGCTGGGCCTGCGTCACGGGCGGCGTCTCCATCGAGAGCATCGTGCTCTTCCTCATCACCTTCCTGTGGACCCCGGCGCATTTCTGGGCGCTCGCCCTCTTCAAGATGCGCGACTACGGCGCCGTCGGCGTGCCGATGCTGCCGAATGTCGCCGGCGAGCGGACCACCAAGGTGCAGATCCTCATTTATGCGGTGCTGACCGCCGTCATCGCCGTCGTGCCGACCTTCCTCGGCCTCGCCAGCTTCGGCTACGGTCTCTTTGCCGCAGCCCTCGGCCTCGGCTTCGTGTGGTACTCTGTCGGCGTGTTGCGCATGCCGGAGGGCGACGTCGCGATGGTGCCGGCCAAGAAGCTCTTCGCCTTCTCCATCGTCTACCTGTTCGCGGTCTTCTCCGGCCTGATGGTCGACCACATGATCGCCTCGTTCGGATGGGTGCTGTAATGGAAACCGTAAACCTCACGGAAAACCAGAAGAAGGCCCGCCGCGGCCGCAACATCGCGCTCGGCGCGGTGCTGCTCGGCCTCGTCGTGCTGTTCTATGTCGTCACGCTGGTAAAATTCTCCGGCGGAATGGCGGGCTGACGATGAGCGAGATGCAAAAGACCGAAAAGAGCGGCCCCGAGAAAAGCGGAATGGGCAATGGCACGATCGTCGCCATCTGCTGCTCCTTCGTCATCGGCATGGTCGGCATGGCCTATGCCGCCGTGCCGCTCTACGAGATGTTCTGCCAGGTGACGGGCTACGGCGGCACGACGCAGCGCGTCGAGCAGGCCTCCGACGTCATCCTCGACAAGAAGATCAAGGTGCGCTTCGACGCCAATGTCGGCCCCGGCCTTGCCTGGAGCTTCGAGCCGGTGCAGCGCGAGGTCGAGCTGAAGATCGGCGAGACCGTGCAGATCATGTACCGGGCGCGCAACAACGCTTCCGTGCCGACGACCGGCCAGGCGACGTTCAACGTCACGCCCCAGGCCGCCGGCGCCTATTTCAACAAGGTCCAGTGCTTCTGCTTCACCGAAACCACGCTGAAGCCGGGCGAGGAACTGATCATGCCCGTCGTCTTCTTCGTCGATCCGGCGATCGTTGAGCCGGTCGAGACGAAGGGCATCCACACGCTCACGCTGTCCTATACCTTCTATCCGCATGAGGCGTCGAAGCCGGTGGTTTCGGCTGCGGAGGTGAAGGCGGACGACGCGAACAAGCTTTGAATACCATGCGTTTCCGGCTATGCCGGGAACGGAACGCGATACATTGGGGATAAGTCAGATGGCCGATGCGCATCAGAAGAAACACGACTACCACATCATCGACCCCAGCCCGTGGCCGCTGCTTGCCTCCATCGGCGCCTTCGTCCTGGCGCTCGGCGGCATCGGCTACATGCGCTACCTTTCGGGCGGGGCTTTCCACCTGTTCGGCGTCAACCTCGCCACGCCGTGGATCTTCTTCATCGGCCTCGCCATCACGCTCTACACCATGTACGCTTGGTGGGCCGATACGGTGAAGGAAGCCCATGAGGGCCACCACACCCGCGTCGTCTCGCTGCACCTGCGCTACGGCATGATCATGTTCATCGCTTCGGAAGTGATGTTCTTCGTCGCCTGGTTCTGGGCCTTCTTCGATGCCAGCCTCTTCCCGGGCGAACTCATCCAGGCCGCCCGCGTCGAGCACACCGGCGGCGTCTGGCCGCCGAAGGGCATCGAGGTCCTCGATCCCTGGCACCTGCCGCTCTACAACACGGTCATCCTGCTGCTCTCGGGCACCTGCGTGACCTGGGCGCACCATGCGCTGCTGCACAACGACCGCAAGGGCCTCGTCAACGGCCTCGCCCTCACCGTACTGCTCGGCATGCTGTTCTCCTTCGTGCAGGGCTACGAATATGCCCACGCGCCGTTCGCCTTCAAGGAATCCATCTACGGCGCCACCTTCTTCATGGCGACCGGCTTCCACGGCTTCCACGTTCTGGTCGGCACGATCTTCCTGATCGTCTGCCTCATCCGCGCCATGCGCGGCGACTTCACCCCGAAGCAGCATTTCGGCTTCGAGGCTGCCGCCTGGTACTGGCACTTCGTCGACGTCGTCTGGCTCTTCCTGTTC
>CAMLOC010000535.1 GCA_946481465.1 uncultured Shinella sp.
CGAATCACAGGTGAAAAGCGCGTTGAGGGCAAGGAAGACGGCGGCCGAAAGGGCCGCCGATACGGGCAGCGTCACGATCCAGGCCGAGACGATCGTCATGAAGTGGGAGCGCCGCACGAGATAGCGCCGGCGCGTCTCGTCGAGGTTCGCCGGCTCTTCTTCCTCGAGCGCGATGCGGTTGCCGCGGCCGCGGATATAGTCGATGCGGCGCTTCGAATTGCGCGTGTACCATTCGCGGAACAGGCCGACGCCGAAGACGGCGCCGACGGCGATATGCGTCGAGGAGACGGGGATCGCGAAGGCCGAGGCCGTCAGAACCGCGACGGCGGAGGACAGCGCCACGCAGAAGGCGCGCATCGGGTTGAGCTTGGTGATCTCGCTGCCGACGATGCGGATGAGGCGCGGGCCGAACAGCAACAGGCCGAGCGAGATGCCGAAGGCGCCGATGACCATCACCCAGAGCGGGATGACCGCTCCGCCCTCGACGCCCGAACGCAGCGCCGAGACCACGCCGTAGAGCGGGCCGACGGCATTCGACACGTCGTTGGCGCCATGGGCGAAGGAGAGCAGCGCCGCCGAACAGATCAGCGGGATACGGAACAGCGTTCGCAGCGACTGGTTGCGATTGTCGAGCCCTTCCGCATGGCGCCGGACGATCGGCCGCGTGACGACATAGGTGGCAAGGCCGAAGCCGAGGCCGACAAGGAGCGACGCCCGGAACGAGAAGTCATATGCGCCGTTCGTGCCGCCATTGGCGATGAAGGCCGCGAAGGCGCCGGCCATGACCGCCACGAGCACCGGCACCCAGGTTTTCGCCGCGCCGATCTTGTCCTCGCGGTAGATGATGAATTCCTTGATGAAGAAAAGGAACGCCGCGGCGATCACGCCGCCGAGGATCGGCGAGACGGTCCAACTCACGACGATGACGGCGATGGCATCCCATTGCACGCTGTGGAAGCCGCTTGCCGCCGCGCCCGCGCCGATCACCCCGCCGACGATGGCGTGGGTGGTGGAGATCGGCGCATTGGCGAGCGTGGCGATGTTGATCCAGAGCGCGGCGGAGACGAGGGCCGCCATCATCGCCCAGGCATAGGTTTCGGGGCCGGGGAAGATCGAGCGGTCGACGATGCCGAAGGCGACGGTCGCCGCCACGCCCTGGCCGGCGAGCAGCGCCCCGGCGATTTCGAAGATCGCGGCGATGATGAGGGCGACGCCCATGCTCATGGCGCGCGCGCCGACGGCTGCGCCCACATTGTTCGTCACGTCGTTGGCGCCGATGTTCATGGCCATGTAGGCGGCGAGCGCCGCTGTGATGGCGACGATGAGCACGCCGGAGGTGCCGGTGGCGAACGAGCCGGCGACGGCCATGGCGACGAGGAGGAAGACCAGCGCGATGCCGACACCCGTCCACGAGCGCAGCACGAAATGCGTCGCCTGTTCGGTGAAGGTGAATTTTTCCAGGTCCTTGTCCAGCGTCGGCTTGTGTCGCTGAACCTGTGAATTGGCCATTCCTGCTGCTCCGTTGCGAAGCCCCGAAGGGCTCTCGGCCGACAGGCACTATCGCCTCAGGACACCGGCGGCAATACGACAAGGGCCGATAGGGACGTTATCAGGCGCCGGGCGTGCCGTTCGGGGCGATTTCGGCCAGCATCGTGCGCTCGAAGGCGAGGATGAGGTCCTTGAGGCCCGGTTCCTGCACGCGGCTGGCGGCTTCCGGGCAGCTCACCCATTCGGCGCGCCGTTCGTCCTTCTCGGGGAAATTCTTGCTGAGGTCGTCGACGGCGAGCGGGAAGACGCGCACCCGGCACTCGACCTTCAGCCCGTGCGGCAGGCCCTTGAGATAGGTGTAGCTGCCGACGGGCGTGTTGCGGATGGTTCCCTTCACGCCCGCTTCCTCCCAGGCCTCGCGCGCGGCGGCCGCCGCGGCACTCTTGCCGTCCATCGGCCAGCCCTTGGGAATGACCCAGCGGCCCGTGTCTCGGCTGGTGATGAGGAGGATCTCGATCGCCGGCGCCTTCTTCCTCACCCGATAGCACAGCGCACCATACTGCTCGCGCACGGGCCGGCGGAACATGAGATGGACGTCGCTGACGATGCGGTTGAGAATGTTCAAGGTCTTCTTCATTCCTTTGTCGGGATATGCCGTTCGAGTCGGTTTAACCCATCTTGCTTGCGCGGGATTTGCGGCGCAAGTCAGGCTTGCGGCGGAAGCCCGCGCTTTTGCATGCGCAATTGCGAAATCCGCTGCCATTCGCCGCTGCGCTCGGCCTCGCGGATGGCGGTGGCGATATAGTCCATATGCGCCTGGGCCGCCTTTCGCGCCGCCGCCCCGTCGCCGGCCATGATCGCGGCATAGATCGCCTCGTGCTGGGCGAGCAGATGGCCGCGCGCTTCCTCGGAGGAGAAAACGAGGTGGCGGTGGAAAAAGATCCCCTGGGCGAGCAGGCGGTAGCAGGCGCGCAGCGTGTGCAAGAGCACGATGTTGTGCGCCGCCTCGCCGATCGCGTTGTGCAGCTCGACGTCGGTCTCCAGTTCCGCGTCGAAGGAGCCCCCCGCATGGGCCGCGCGCATCGCCTCCATGATGCGCGTCAGCATCTGCCGGTCGTATTCCGTGGCGCGGCGGGCGGCGAGCTCGGCGGTGATGCCCTCCAGCTCGCGGCGATATTCGACATAATCCTCCGTCGCGCGCTGATGGCGGGCGATGAGGTCGACGACCGGGCGGGAGAACACCTGGCCGATGATGTCGGCGACATAGGTCCCGCCGCCGTGCTGGCTGACCAGCAGGCCGCGGGTCTCCAGCTCCTTCAGCGCCTCGCGCAATATGGGGCGGGAGACGTCGAGCCGCTTGGAAAGCTCGCGCTCGCCGGGCAGCCGGTCGCCGTCGCGCAGCACGCCCTCGAGCAACAGGAGTTCGATCTGCCGCACGACCTCGTCGGCGGTGCGGCTGTGGCTGATGCGGGCGAAAAGGTCGAAGGCGGTGTCGGTCACGCGCGGAACACTAGCAATGCGGAGCAAAACTGGTCAACAATCTTGTCCAGTCGGCAGGTGTGGACCTGCGTCAATGCGCCCTATCTCCAGGGGCCTGACATTTGTTAAGACTATGCTGTTGCACACGAGGGGACAGTGCAGGACATGGCAAAAGGCAGCTTCGCCTTTCCGCAGGCGGCCGCGCGTGCGCAGGCGCTGGGGGAAATTCACGCAAGACCGTATGCGCTGGTGCCGTCGCCGCGCGTCATCTTCCAGCTCGCCTTCCTGACGGAGGGCGGCTCGGCGGTCGATCACGCCGTGATGGGGGAATTGTCGCGCTCGCGCGGCATCTCCCCGCCGGGGCGCGACGCCAGCCACCATGCGCTGAGCTGGGGGCAGGGCACGCTGCGCTGGGAGCGGCACACGGAGTTCTCGACCTATTTCTGGGACGCGCCGGCGCCGGACAAATTCGGCGGCGAGGTGCCGGTCCATCCCTTCGGCGACAGCTTCTCGCCGCCCGGCACGCTGATTTCGGGCATCCGCCTGGAGATCCGGCCGGACACGCCGGAAACCCGCGAGGCGATCTCCACCTTCGATCCGACCAGCCTCTGTTACAGCGAGATCAAGAACGGCCAGGGCGCGATCCTCACCGACTTCCGCCAGAACGGCGACGGGCTGACGCAGATCCTCATCATCGACCGCAGCATGACGGAGGCCGGGCGCGGCGCGCTCGTC
>CAMLOC010000536.1 GCA_946481465.1 uncultured Shinella sp.
CGACGCCGGCGGGGCGATCCGCTACATCACGCTGGAGGATGCCGTCGGGCTCTTCATCGGCAAGCTCTTCCCCGGCTATATCGTGCGCGGCTCGGGCACGTTCCGCATCATCCGCGACAGCGATATCGAGGTGGAGGAAGAAGCCGAGGATCTCGTGCGCTTCTTCGAGACGGCGCTGAAGCGCCGCCGCCGCGGCTCGGTGATCCGCATCGAGACCGATTCGGAAATGCCCGATACGCTGCGCCGCTTCGTCGTCGGCGAACTGAACGTGCCGGAGAACCGCGTCGCGGTCCTGCCCGGCCTTCTCGCCCTCAACACGCTGTCGGAGATCGCCAAGGCGCCGCGCGACGACCTGCGGTTCGAGCCCTACAATGCCCGATTTCCCGAACGCGTCCGCGAGCACGCCGGAGACTGCTTCGCCGCCATCCGCGAAAAGGACATGGTCGTCCACCACCCCTACGAAAGCTTCGACGTGGTGGTCCAGTTCCTTCTCCAGGCTGCGCGCGATCCTGACGTCCTGGCGATAAAGCAGACGCTCTACCGCACCTCCAACGACAGCCCGATCGTGCGCGCGCTGATCGACGCGGCCGAGGCGGGCAAGTCGGTGACGGCGCTGGTCGAGCTGAAGGCCCGCTTCGACGAGGAGGCGAACATCCGCTGGGCGCGCGACCTCGAGCGCGCCGGCGTGCAGGTCGTCTTCGGCTTCATCGAACTGAAGACCCATTCCAAGATGTCGATGGTCGTGCGCCGCGAGGAGGGCAAGCTGCGCACCTATTGCCATCTCGGCACCGGCAACTACCACCCGGTCACGGCGAAGATCTACACGGACCTGTCCTTCTTCACCTGCAACCCGACGATCGCCAACGACATGGCGAACATCTTCAACTTCATCACCGGCTACGGCGAGCCGGAAGCCGGCATGAAGCTCGCCTTCTCGCCCTATACGCTGCGCCCGCGCATCCTGCGTCACATCGACGAGGAGATCGCCCATGCCAAGAACGGCGCGCCGGCGGCGATCTGGATGAAGATGAACTCGCTGGTCGACCCCGAGATCATCGACGCGCTCTATAGGGCGAGCCAGGCGGGCGTCGAGATCGACCTCGTCGTGCGCGGCATCTGCTGCCTGCGCCCGCAGGTTCCCGGCCTTTCCGACAATATCCATGTGAAATCCATCGTCGGGCGCTTCCTCGAACATTCCCGCATCTTCTGCTTCGGCAATGGCCACGGGCTTCCCTCGGACAAGGCGCTGGTCTATATAAGCTCCGCGGACATGATGCCGCGCAACCTGGACCGGCGGGTCGAGACACTCGTGCCTCTGATCAACCGGACGGTGCATGAGCAGGTTCTCTCGCAGATCATGCTGGGCAATCTCATCGATAACCAGCAGAGCTACGAGATTCTTGCGGACGGAACGTCCCGGCGCATGGAGGTGCAGCCCGGCGCCGAGCCGTTCAACGCTCAGCACTACTTCATGACCAATCCCAGCCTGTCGGGCCGGGGTG
Source organism: uncultured Shinella sp. (assembly GCA_946481465.1). The sequence continues at coordinate 1,503 of CAMLOC010000536.1, forward strand.
AGGCCCTGAAGTCCTCGGCACCCAAGGCGATCGCGGGCTGGAAAGGCCGGCGGAAGAAGTAAACTGGATATGCATGGTTGAGTCTGAAGCCCAGGGGCGTTTGCCTGGAATTGCCCCGGTGTCAGTCGTGGATATCGGTTCGAACTCGATTCGCCTCGTCATTTACGAGGGCATGAGCCGTTCGCCGGCCATCCTGTTCAACGAGAAGGTCATGTGCGGCCTCGGCAAGGGGCTCGCCAAGACCGGCCGCATGGACCCGGCGAGCGTCGAGCGGGCGCTGGCGGCCCTCCACCGCTTCAAGGCGCTCTCCTGGCAGGCGCGCGCCTCCACCATGTTCGCGCTGGCGACCGCCGCCGCGCGCGAGGCGCAGAACGGCCCCGACTTCATCCACCAGGCAGAACTCATCCTCGGCCAGAAGGTCCGCGTGCTGACCGGCGAGGAGGAGGCCTATTTCTCCGCGCTCGGCATCGTCAGCGGCTTCCACGATCCCGACGGCATCGTCGGCGACCTCGGCGGCGGCTCGCTGGAGCTGATCGACGTGGCGGGCGCCATGATCGACAGGGGCATCACGCTGCCGCTCGGCGGCATCCGGCTTTCGGAAGCGTCCGGCGGCTCGCCCGCCCAGGCGCGCATCGTCGCGCGCAAGTACCTGCGCACCGCCAACCTTCTGAAGAACGGCGCCGGCCGCGCCTTCTACGCCGTCGGCGGCACCTGGCGCGCCATCGGGGCGCTGCACATGGAGGTGCAGAGCTATCCGCTGCACATGATCCAGGGCTACGAACTCGGCTTTGCCGACGCCATGGACTTTTTGACCGATATCGTGACGGCCAAGGACCAGAAGGACGCCGCCTATGCGGCGATCTCCAAGGGCCGCCGCAACCTCTTGCCCTTCGGCGCCGTCGCGCTGCAGGAGACGATCGCCATCATGAAGCCCTCGCGGGTCTTCTTCTCCGCCCAGGGCGTGCGCGAGGGCTTTCTCTATTCGCTGCTGCCGGACCGGGAGAAGGCGCGCGACCCGCTGATCGCGGCCGCAGGCGAACTTGCCATCCTGCGCGCCCGCTCGCCGGAGCATGCGCGCGAGCTTGCCGAATGGACCGGCCGCATGATGCCGCTTTTCGGCATCGTCGAGACGCAGGAGGAGCGCCGCTACCGCGAGGCCGCCTGCCTGCTCGCCGATATCAGCTGGCGCGCCCATCCCGACTACCGCGGCCTTCAGGCGCTGAACCTCATCGCCCACGGCACCTTCATCGGCATCACCCATCCCGGCCGCGCCTTCATCGCGCTCACCAATTACTACCGCTTCGAAGGGCTCAACGACGACGCCGTCAGCAGTTCGCTGGCCGGTATCGCCACGCCCCGGCTGCGGGAACTGGCCAAGCTCGTCGGCGGCCTGCTGCGCGTCGTCTATCTCTTCTCCGCCTCCATGCCCGGCGTCGTGCCGCAGCTCGGCTTCCGCAAGGCGGCCGGGTCGGATGCCGAGCTCGAATTCGTGGTGCCCGCCGATTGTGCGGAACTTGCCGGCGAACGGCTCGACGGCCGCCTGCAGCAGCTTGCTAGGCTGACCGGCAAGAAGCTCGCCTTCCGGTTCCTGTGAGGCCGGTCATGAGAGGCGCACTCCTCCTTGCCGCCCTGCTTTTTGCCGCAAGCGCGTCGGCGCAGGACTGGCAGGCGGTGGAGCGCGTCGAGCCCTACGACGTCACGGGATCGACGGGCCTCGACATCTACCGCTCGATCGGCGCGCGGGGCCCGAAGCTCGGCGTCGCCCGCGTCATCGCCCATACCGGCTTCAAGCTGACCTGGACGCGCAAATACGAGCGCCAGGGCAATGCCTGCACCATCACGGTCAACCGGCCGAAGCTGATCATCACCTACACGCTGCCCCGCCTGAAGACAAAGCTTTCCGGCGCGCTGAAGGGCCGCTGGGACACCTTCGTCGCCGGCGTGACCGCCCATGAGAAGGTGCACGGCGATTTCATCAGGGACATGGTGAGGGAGATCGAGGCGGCAAGCGTCGGCATGACGGTCGAGAACGACCCGAACTGCCGGAAGATCCGCCCGCAGCTCCAGGCCAAACTCGGCGAACTCTCCGACGCCCAGCGCGCCCGCAGCCGCGCCTTCGACGCCGTCGAACTCACCGACGGCGGCAACGTGCACCAGCTTATCCTGCAGCTGGTCGATCCCCGCTGAACG
>CAMLOC010000537.1 GCA_946481465.1 uncultured Shinella sp.
CGACGGGTACAAGCCCACCCCGAACCTGCGCGGCAAGACCCTCGTCAAGGAATTCGACGCGTTCCCGACGCTGGAACAGCTTCCGCTCTGGGGTTTTGACGGCTCCTCGACGTTGCAGGCCGAAGGCTCCAGCTCGGACTGCGTGCTGAAGCCGGTCGCCAGCTATCCCGATCCCGAGCGCAAGAACGGCGTGCTCGTCCTCTGCGAAGTCATGATGCCCGACGCCAAGACGCCGCATCCGTCCAACACCCGCGCCTCGATCCTCGACGACGACGGCGCCTGGTTCGGCTTCGAGCAGGAATATTTCTTCTACCAGAACGGCCGGCCGCTCGGCTTCCCGGAGACCGGCTACCCGGCGCCGCAAGGCCCGTACTATTGCGGCGTCGGCTACAGCAATGTCGGCGCGGTCGCCCGCAAGATCGTCGAGGAACATCTCGACATCTGCCTTGCCGCCGGCATCAACCATGAAGGCATCAACGCCGAAGTCGCCAAGGGCCAGTGGGAATTCCAGGTCTTCGGCAAGGGCTCGCGCAAGGCCGCCGACGAGATCTGGCTCGCCCGCTACCTCCTGCAGCGCCTGACGGAAAAGTACGGCATCGACGTCGAATATCACTGCAAGCCGCTGGGCGACACCGACTGGAACGGCTCGGGCATGCATGCCAACTTCTCGACCGCCTATATGCGCGAAGTCGGCGGCAGGGACTATTTCGAAGCCCTGATGGAAGCCTTCGCCGAAGCCCGCGCCGACCACATCGCCGTCTACGGCCCGGACAACCACATGCGCCTGACCGGCAAGCATGAAACGGCCTCGATCCACCAGTTCAGCCATGGCGTGGCCGACCGCGGCGCCTCGATCCGCGTGCCGCATTCCTTCGTCAACAACGGCTATCGCGGCTACCTGGAAGACCGCCGCCCGAACTCGCAGGGCGACCCCTACCAGATCGCCTCGCAGATCCTGAAGACGATCTCCACGGTCCCCACCGACGTCGAGAACCGCGAAGCCGCCTGAGCGACGCTCCAGGACGACAAAGACAACGCCCCGTTTTCACGGGGCGTTTTCGTTCGTGCCTGCGGCAGGCCGGCCGACGCATCCTTGACTGCGCACTATATTGCCCATACGATCCTTGTCGTCTGTCGCCGCCGCTCGCCCGCCCGCGAGACGCCAAAGGAGTTGTCTTATGAAGATTCGTGATTTCGGCGTTGAAATCTGGATGAACCGCTACGAGAACCATTGCGAGTGGAACATCGCCGAGACCTGCGTGGAATCCCTCACCGTCGCCGAACTCCTGGAAATGGCGGGCAAGACCGACACGATCCTCTCCGAGCTCCTGCCGATGAAGCTGACCTATGGCGCGATCGAGGGCAGCGAGCGCCTGCGCAGGCTGGTCGCCGGCCTCTACGAGAAGCAGGCGATGGAGAACGTCGTCATCACGCACGGCGCGATCGGCGCGAACGCGCTGGTGCACGGCACGCTGGTCGAGCGGGGCGACCGCGTCGTCTCGGTTCTGCCGACCTACCAGCAGCACTATTCCATCCCGGAAAGCATCGGCGCCGACGTCCGGATCCTCAGGCTGACGGAGGCGACCGGCTTCCTGCCCGACCTCGAGGAGCTGAAGCGGCTGGCGACACCGGGCACCAAGCTCATCGCCATCAACAATCCCAACAACCCGACCGGCGCGCTGATGGACCGCGCCTATCTCGAGAAGGTGGTCGAGATCGCCCGGGCCGCCGGCGCCTGGATCCTCTGCGACGAGGTCTATCGCGGCACGGACCAGGAAGGCGACGGCATGACCGCCTCGATCGCCGACCTTTACGAGAAGGGCATCAGCACGGCCAGCATGTCGAAGACCTTCGCGCTTGCCGGCCTTCGCCTCGGCTGGATCGCCGGCCCCGTGGACCTGCTGCACGCCGTCTCGATCCATCGCGACTACAACACGATCAGCGTCGGCATGCTGGACGACCATTTCGCCGCCATCGCGCTGGAGAACCGCGACAAGATCCTCGCCCGCAGCCGCGCCATCACCCGCACGAACCTCGCAAGGCTTTCCGCCTGGGTCGACGGCGAGCCGCTGGTCTCGTGGATCAAGCCGAAATCCGGCACCACCGCCCTCCTGAAATACCACCTGCCCCTCTCCTCGGTGGAGTTCTGCGAAAGGCTGCTGGCGCGCACCGGCGTGATACTGACGCCCGGCAGCGCCATGGACATGGAGGGTTATGTGCGGATCGGCTTCACCAACAACGGCACCGTGCTGGAGGAAGGGCTTGCCCGCATCTCGACCTTCCTCAGGGAGCAGCAGGCGGCCGCCGCCTGACGGCCTCAGGAGGCTGACGCCGCTGTCCGGTCCCTGCCCGCCACGGCGATCGTCGCCAGCGCCGAGCGGATGGCCGAGGGCGACGACGCCTTGGCAAGGGCGCAGGTGGCCGTGCCGAGCGAGCCGACGCGGATCGACTGGCCGCCGCGGGCATTGGCCAGCGCGAACATGGTCTCGTCCGTCAGGTCGTCGCCGATCGTAATCGGCAGGCGGCCCTGAAAGGCGGGCTGCTCCAGATAGGAGGCGACGGCTTCTCCCTTGTCGGCGCGCGAGGGGCGGATCTCGAAGACCATCTTGCCGAGCTGCAATGTCCAGGCAGGGCCGGCTTCCTCGGCAAGGTCCCGCATGATCTTTTCCAACGCCCGGTCATAGGCCGGCGCCAGCCGGTAATGCGCCGCGACGGCCGCGCCCTTGTCCTCGATCAGCACCCCTTCCATCCAGGCCGTCTGGTCCACGAGGCGCTGCTTCAGCGCGGCGAAGGCCGGGCTCGCCGAGACGGTCGCGACCGCTCCGTCCGCCCCCCGGAATTCCGCGCCGTGCAGGCCCGCGATGGGAAAGCGGAAGGGGGCGAACAATCCGTCGGCGAAGGGAAGGCTTCGCCCGGTGACCAGCGCCAGCGCGCCGCCGAGGCGGGTTGAGACCGCGTCGAGGTCCTTGGGAAGCGACAGGGGGACCTGGATCGCATCCGGCGTCGCCGCAAGATCGATCAAAGTTCCATCGATATCGAGGAAGAGCGCCCAGCGCTCCGGCTCGTCGACGAGGCGCCGGACGAGATGACGGGTCGCGGCGTCCGACGGCTGCAATTTCTGCGGTTCGTTCATCGGCAAGCAAGTAGATCGCAATCGCCGGGCGGCAAGGGCTGATGTCGAAGTCCTGCCGGAACAAGTTTTTCCCCGGCGCATTTCGCCTCGCACCGGGCAGAGGAGCCGACATGGACCCCGACATGGACAAAGAGGCCAGAACCGAAGAGAACGGCGCCCCCGTCGCCCATGGCGCCGACGGCCTGCCGACCGTCGACGTGACCAGCTACAATCTCGAACTGCGCGACAAGGACGGCTTCATCGGCGACAGGGCCAACAAATCCGCCTTCCGCGATGCCATCGAGGCCTGGCGGAAACGGGTTCGCAAGGGCGGCCCCGATCCCCTGGGCGACGTGCCGACCGACGATCTTTCCAAGAAGGAGGTCGACGCCCTCATCAAGGAGGACGAGACGGAGGCCGCCTCCCTGGTGCTGGCGGCGATCGACGACTTCGCGACGAACCTTGCGGACATCCTCGCGCGCTATCTGAAAGAGGAGGCGTGGAAAGGCACCGAGCGGATCGTGGTCGGCGGCGGGTTCAAGGACAGCCGGGCCGGCCTCATGGCCATCGCCC
>CAMLOC010000538.1 GCA_946481465.1 uncultured Shinella sp.
CCGGGCGATGTTCTCGATCTCCACGATCGCGTCGTCGACGAGGATGCCGATCGCCAGCGTCAGCGCCAGGAAGGAGACGAGGTTCAGCGAGAAGCCGAGCATGTCCATGACGAAGAAGGTGGGGATCGCCGAGAGCGGCAGCGCGACGGCCGAGATCAACGTCGCCCGCCAGTTGCGCAGGAACAGCAAGACGACGGCGACGGCGAGGAGGGCGCCTTCCAGGAGCGTGTGCAGCGCTGCCTCATAGTTGCCGTAGGTGAAGTAGACGGCGTCGTCGACCAGCTGGATCGAGACGTCGGGATATTGCGCGCGCACCGTCTCGAGCGACTTGGCGACGGATTCGGCAACCGTGACCTCGCTTGCCCCCTTGGAGCGGAAGACGGCGAAGGTGACGACCGGATTGCCGTTGAAGCGCGAGAAGGAGCGCGGCTCCTCATAGGTGTCGGTGACCGTGCCGAGCTCGGAAAGCCGCACGAAGCGGCCGTTCGACAGGGCGATCATCGTGCCGTTGAGCTTTTCGACGGAGCGGGCGTCGCCGAGGGTACGGATCGCCTGCTCGGCGCCGGCGACCTGTCCGCGGCCCGAGCCGACATCGGCATTCATGCTGCGGATCTGCCGGTTGACGTCGGCCGCCGAAATGCCGAAGGAATCGAGCTTGTCCGGATTGAGGGCGATGCGCACCTCGCGGTCGGCGCCGCCGAAGCGGTCTATCTTGCCGATGCCCGGCCGGCCCTGCAGCGCGCGCTTGACCTTGTCGTCGACGAACCAGGACAGTTCCTCTAGCGTCATGTTGGGCGAGGAGACGGCGAAGCTCTGGATCGCCTGGCCTTCGACGTCGATCTTGGTGACGACGGGTTCTTCCACCGAGGCCGGCAGGTCGCTGCGGATGCGGTCGATCGCGTCCTTAACGTCCTGCAGCGCCTGGTTGGTCGACTTCTCGATCTCGAACAGTACCGAGGTGACGGAACTGCCGTCGGTGACGGTCGACATGATATCGTCGACGCCCTCGATGCCGGCGACCGCGTCCTCGATCTCCTTGGTGACCTGGACCTCCAGCTCGGCCGGGGCCGCGCCGCTCTGTTCCACGGTGACGGCGACGAGGGGGACGTCGATATTGGGGAAGCGCGTGATCGGCAGGGCATAGAAGGACTGGATGCCGACATAGATCAGCAGGAAGAATGCGAGCAGCGGCGCAATCGGATTGCGAATGGACCAAGCTGAAAAATTCATGTCCCCAAAGTCCTCGGTAAGAGACCAGACGTTTGCGTATGTTGCCGTGCCGTTCCGGGCGAAAACCCCGGCGCGCCAGCGCGGGTCCTCTCCGGGATATTGCTTTGCCGCAGTGTCAGGCGCCGCAGCGCCCGCTTCTCGTCATTTCGTGGCCGATGCCTGCTGGGCATGGACGGGGTTGACCCGGTCGCCGTCGCGCACATAGGCGCCGGCCTTGGCGACCACCTCGTCGCCGGCCGCAAGGCCGCCGACGATCTCGATCCCCTGGCCGTCCTGGATGCCGGTCTCGACCGGCACCAGCCTGACCACGCCGTTCTCGACCTTGCGGGCGACCGTCTTGCCGTCCGCCGTCGTGATCGCGGAAAGCGGCAGAACGATGCCCTCTTTCTCCTCGACGACGATTTCCGCGCTCGCGAACATGCCGGCGCGTGCCTTGCCGGGCTCGTCGAAGCGGATATAGACGTGGCCGAGGCGGCTTGCCGGATCGAGCGTCGGTTCGACGAGGCGGATGGTGCCCGTGAGGGTGGCGGCTCCGCCGGCGAGCGTCACGGTCGCCTTCTGGCCCGGTGCGAGCTTGAGGATGCCGTCCTCGGAAACGTCGGCCTTCAGCTCGATCTCGCCGTCGCGGATGACGGTGAAGAGCGGGGCCGCGCTGCCGCTGGCGATGGCGCCGATCTTGGCCGTGCGGGCCGAGACGATGCCGGCGACCGGCGATTTCACGGCGGTGCGGGCAAGCCGCAGGTCGATGTCGTCGATCTGCGACTGGGCGACCTTGATATCGGCCTCGGACACGGCGATGGCCTGTTCGGCGGACTTGACGCGGGCGAGCGCCGTGTCCGCGGCGGCGACGGCCTGGTCGACGGCGGCCTGCGACTGCGAGCCGGACTTGACGAGCCGCTGGGCCCGGTCCCGGGCCCGCACGGCCTCGTCGGCATTGGCCTGCGCCTCGACAAGCTGGGCGCGGATCTGGGCGAGGGCGGCGTTCGCCTTGGCAAGCGAGGCCTCGGTCTGGCTCTTCTCCAGGACGAGGGCATCGTCGTTCAGCGTGGCGAGCGTGCCGCCCGCCTCGACCCGGTCGCCGACATCGGCGGCAAGGGTGCGGATGGAAAGGCCCTCGACGAGCGGCGTGACATAGACGTCCTCGACCGCCTGGACCGAGCCGGTCGCAAGCACCCGATCGACGAGGGGGCGCGTTTCGGCGGCGATGACGACGATCGCCGGAAGGTTCTGGGCCTGCTGCCTGTCGGCGTCACCCTCGGCCGGATCGGCGGCGAAGGCGAAAAGCGGCGTCATCGCCAAGAATGTCGCGGCGGAAAAAGAGAGGACTTTCCTGCGTCCAGAAGCCATAGGCCGAACTTTCCCAAAAGCATGACTTTATGATCGTGGTCCGGGCCTTGTTTTCGAGGTTCTTGCCGGACCCTATTCCCTAAGCATCATGGCGGACACGGAACGGCTCCCCAGCTTCTCCACTCCCACCGTGCGGTCTATGTAATCGGCGCGCCTTGCCCTTACAAGAGGCAACGAAATGGTGCCTCATTATTTTATGCGTTTGGCATTTCGATGGCAATCGCGGCGGGCTGTCGCAGGCGGCCGCGGTCTTTCACCGTCGCAAAACGAAACGTGCGGGGCTTTGGGCCCCGCACGTCGCGTCATCGGCGGAAGGGCTGTTATTTCAGCGCTTCGTCGGTGATCTCATGCGTCCAGGCGCCTTCCGGCTCCTTGGAGATGACGGGGTCGGAGCCGCCGGCGAGCAGCGAGGCGACGGTGCGCTTGTAGTCCGCCTCGTCGAGCGCGCCGTTGGAGCCGGCGGTCAGCTTGGCGATCTCGCCCATCATGCGCTTCTGGTGCGCCTCGGTCTGCGCGCCGGTCGAATCGTTTTCGAGAACGATCTCTGCGGCTTCGTCCGGGTTCTCCTCGGCGTATTTCCAGCCCTTCATGGAGGCGCGCACGAACTTGACCATCTTCTCCTTGAAGGCCGGGTCCTTGAGCTTGTCTTCCAGCACGTAGAGGCCGTCTTCCAGCGTCGCGACGCCCTGGTCCTCGTATTTGAAGGTGACGAGGTCCTCCGGCTTGATGCCGGCATCGAGCACCTGGCCGTATTCGTTGTAGGTCATGGTGGAGATGCAGGCGGCCTGCTTCTGGATCAGCGGATCGACGTTGAAACCCTGCTTCAGCACGGTCACGCCGTCCGGCCCGCCGTCGGTCGGGATCTTCAGGTGGCTCATCCAGGAGAGGAAGGGATATTCGTTGCCGAAGAACCAGACGCCGAGCGTCTTGCCCTTGAAGTTCTCCGGGCCGGTGACGCCGGATTCCTTCAGACAGGTCAGCATCATGCCCGAGGACTTGAAGGGCTGGGCGATGTTGACGAGTGGCACGCCCTTTTCGCGGGTGGCAAGGGCGGACGGCATCCAGTCGACGATGACATCCGCGCCGCCGCCGGCGATCACCTGCGCGG
>CAMLOC010000539.1 GCA_946481465.1 uncultured Shinella sp.
GGTCTTACCCACCCCCTGCTGGGGGGGGGGTTGGCGGGGGGCGGGGGCCGCCCACCCGGGCGCCGCCCCCACGGCGCGGTTCGGCCAGTTCGATCACATGCGCATCTTCTCGCCGGAGGATCTCGGCGCCACGCTCGGATCAGCCCTGCCGCTGCCCGGGGACTACGACGCGACACGCCTCGTCCCGGCGGAGCGGCTCCTTGCCATCAACGTGCCGGAGACGGCCTGGCGCGGCTTCAACAACAATGCCGTCTTCCTCATCGAGAGGCAGGCGAACGGAGAAACCTCGAAGCCCCCGGCGCCACGGCCTGCAAGCCCCGCCCCGCTCCATCATCGTCCCGACGCCGTCCTCTTCGTCTCGGCGAACGGCATCGGCCAGGGCCACCTCACGCGCCAGCTTGCCGTCGCCCGGCGGCTGAAGCACCGTCCGGCGGCCTTCCTGACCATGAGCTACAGCGCCGCCATCGTGCGCGACCTCGGTTTCCCCGTACATTTCGTTCCGCACCACGGCCTGACGGGCGAGGCGCCCGCCGCCTGGAACGACCGGCTCGCGGCGGAGATCGGCCTGTTGCTCGAGGCCCGTCACGCGACGACGCTCGTCTACGACGTCAATTTCGTCTTCGACGGGGTTATCAAGGCGCTTCGCGACCATTCCGGCGTGCAGGCGGTCTGGATCCGGCGCGGCATGTGGCCGGCGCACCATGCCGGCTATCTCGGCGCGGCCGCGCATTTTCCCATCGTCATCGAGCCGGGCGACTATGCCGGCGAATGCGATGGCGGGCCGACCGTTACCGACCGGGCGAAGACCCGCCTGGTGCCGCCGATGCTGCTGATCGACCCGTCGGAGCGGCAGGACCGCGAGGCGGCCCGGCAAGCGCTCGGCCTGCCGCAGGCGGCGACCGTCGTCCTGCTCGATCTCTCCCGCTCCGCCAATCGCGACCTCATGCGCCTGCACGCCCGGCTGCTCGACGATCTTCTCGCCCGGCCGGACCTGCATGTGGTGGAACTGCAATCGCCGCTCACCGGCAGGGCCGCGCCGCGTGATCCCGCGCGCCACCACCGGGTCACGCTCCACCCGGCCTATGCCGCAAGCCGCGCCTTCGATGCGGCGATCGTGCGGGCGGGCTACAATACCTTCCACGAGACCGTCGCCGGCGGCATCCCCACCCTCTTCGTGCCGGACGAGAGCCCGGACATGGACCGGCAGGTCGACCGCGCGCGCTGGGCGGAACGCCGCGGCGCCGCCCTGCTGCACCGGGTCGGGGACGGCGAGGCGCAGCTTTCCGCCACCCTCGACAGGCTGCTTCGTCCCGACATCCGGGACGGGCTCACCGCCGCCTGCGCCACCATCACCGATGCCAGGGGCGGCTGGCGGAACGGCGCGGAAACGCTGGCGCGCATGCTGGAAGGCAGTTTCGACGGGGTCAACGCAGAATAACGCGCCGCCATATCCCGTCTTGTCCAGTATCGGGCCGTGGGACTATGCTGACCTCCGGCCGGATCTTCATGGGGTGGCGATGCTCATGCAAAGATTGTTCCTCTTCCTCGCATTTCTTCTTTCGACGACGACCGCGGCCTTCGCCGCCGGGAACGACCGCGTCGCGCTGGTGATCGGCAACGGCAAATATGTCGATCTGCCGCGCCTGCCCAATGCGCGGGGCGACGCCGAGCTGATGGAGAAGGCGCTTTCCACCGCGGGCTTCAAGATCGTCTCGGTCATCGACGGCGACCGCCAGCAGATGGTCCGCGCGCTCAAGAGCCTCACCGAGGCGCTGACGCCGGAAACCAATGTCGTCGTCTACTATGCCGGCCACGGCATCCAGTTCGCCGACGAGAACTACCTGATCCCGACGGACAGCCAGCTCACCGCCTCCTCCGACCTGCCGCTCGAGGCCTTCAGCCTGAAGATGATCACGGAGCAGATCGAGCGGGCCGGGCCGCGCATCGCGGTGTTCATCGTCGATGCCTGCCGCAACAATCCCCTGGAGACGACCCGCTCGGCGGGCGCGGCGGCCAATGACGGCGCCACGCGCGGCCTTGCGCGCGCCACCGGCCCGCTCGGCACCTTCATCGCCTTCGCCACGGCGCCGGGCAAGGTGGCAACGGACGGCACCAAGGGCAACAGCCCCTTCACCCGGGCGCTCGCCGATTTCATCACCGCGCCGGGCCTGCCCATCGAGCAGGTCTTCAAGCGGGTGCGCGAGCGGGTGGTCGAGGAGACCGGCGGCGAGCAGGTGCCCTGGGACAATTCCTCGCTGACCAAGGACTTCTTCTTCACGGACGCCCTGCCGGACGTGCCGAAATTCTCCGCGGAAGCGACGAAGGATGCCGAAGCCTGGCAGGCCGCTTCCGACGGCGACACGGCCGCAAGCTACCAGACCTACCTTGCCGCCTTCCCGCAGGGTCTCTTCACCGATATCGCCGAAATGCGCGTCGCGGCGCTGGCGGAGGCGAACAAGCCGAAGGAGGAGAAGGAACAGGAAGTAGCGGCCCTGCCCGTCGACCGCAGCATCAACGCCGCCGAGGACCTTTTGATGTGGAACGGCATCCAGGCGAACGGCACCGCGGCCCAGTATCGCGGCTATCTGGAAAAATTCCCCGAGGGGGTCTTCGCCAAGCTCGCCCGCCTGCGGCTGGAGGATGCGACGAAAGGCTCCGACGAGACCGTGCCGGCGATCTCCGGCCGCGTCACGGCGAATTACGAGGAGTTCGCCCAGAACCCGCTCTATCCCGAGATCACCGATTGCGACCGCGAGGCCGGCCATGTGCAGGAGATCGCCGATCCCGCCGTCGGCGTCTATTTCAAGCAGATCAGGCCGGAAACGGCGGTACCGGCCTGCCTGGCGGCGCTCAAGCAATTTCCCGACAGCCTGCGCATCCTGATGAACTACGGCCGTGCCATCGATGCCGCCGGCCGGCATGACGAGGCGCGGGAAATCTACCGCACCGGGGCGGAGGCCGGCTTTCCGATCGCCTACCGCTCGCTGGGCGACGTCTATCGCGACGGTCGCGGCATCGAGAAGAACCTGACGGAGGCCCGCTACTGGTATGTGCTGGGGGCCGCCAAGAAGAACGTCTTCGCCGAATTCAACCTCGCCCTCATCTACGAGAACGGCCTCGGCGTGGCGGCCGATCCGCAGAAGGCGGCCTATTGGCTCTGGCGGTCGGCCAAGCAGGGTTTCGCGCCGGCCATGGAGAAGCTCTCGGCCTACTATCTCGAGGGCAAGGCCGTGCCGAAGGATGCCGCCCAGGCCGAGACCCTGCTGACGGGCGCGGCGGAGATGGGCCATATCTATGCCGAACTGAGGCTCGGCGATCTCTATCTCGACGGCAGCGCCCTTGCGAAGAACCCTGCCGCGGGCGCGGAATGGGTCGGCAAGGCCGCCCGGCAGGGCTACAACGAGGCGCAGTTCCGGCTCGCCACGCTCTATCTCGACGGCATCGGCCTCAGGAAGGATGCCGGCCAGGCCCTCGGCTGGTTCACGCTGGCAAAGGCCAACGGCGTCGAGCGGGCGGGCGAGATGGTGGCGACGCTCGGCGAAAAACTCGGCGGCAAGGCCGTGAAGAAGGCAGAAAAATTCGCCGCCGACTTCCGGCCGGTCGCCGTCAAGTAGGCGCCGGCGAGGCGAGGCGGGCCGAAGCGATCGCATATGGAATTCGACATTGCCCCTTCTCCCCTTCT
>CAMLOC010000540.1 GCA_946481465.1 uncultured Shinella sp.
CATCCACCCCGGCTTCTATTCCAAGACCGACGTCGCCGGCCGCACCGACGCCGAGGTCGAGCTCTCGGTCACCCCGCCGCCGCAACTGCCGGCCACCCTCGAAGCAGGGACCATTTCCGGCTACTGCGTGGGCGAACCGTGGAACCAGCAGGCCGTCGCCAAGGGCATCGGCGTGCCGGTGGTGACCAACTACGAGATCTGGAAGAACAATCCCGAGAAGGTCTTCGGCGTGACCAAGAAGTGGGCCGACGAAAACCCGAACACCATCGTCGCCGTGACCAAGGCGCTGATCCAGGCCGGCAAGTGGCTCGATGAAACCGACGCCTCCGGCAAGCTCGTCAACCGCGAGGAAGCCTGCCGCATCCTGTCCCAGCCGAACTACGTCGGCGCCGACTTCGAGGTGATCAAGAACTCGATGACCGGCACCTTCGTCTTCCAGAAGTCCGACGTGCAGGAGATGCCGGACTTCAATGTCTTCTTCAAACACGACTGCACCTACCCGTGGTACTCCGATGGCGTCTGGTTCCTCACCCAGATGCGCCGCTGGGGCCAGATCACCGAAGCCAAGCCGGCCTCCTGGTATGCCGAGACCGCCAAGAAGATCTACCTGCCCGACGTTTACATGAAGGCCGCCAAGTCGCTGATCGACGACGGCAAGCTGACCGAGGCCGAGCTGCCGAAGACCACCGACGGCTACAAGCCGGCGACCAAGGACTTCATCGACGGCCTCGAGTTCGACGGCAAGAAGCCGCTCGAATACCTCAACTCCTTCAAGATCGGCATCAAGGACGACCCGTCGATGTCGTCAAAGTAATCCCCTCTCCTGGTTCGCATCGGTTGTTCGAACGCAAGAACGCGGGCCGGTCCGCACACGCCGGACCGGCCCGCCATTTCCTACCCATCCCGCCATGGAACTGAAATACAAGATCCTGAAAGGCATCGACATCTCCGGCCTGAACTTCCTCTCGCCGGTGGTCCGGCTCGCCACCGGCGAAGAGCCGGCCAAGCAACTGCGCGAGATCGGCCGCTTCATCGTGGTCCCGGCGATCGCCTTCCTCGCATTCCTCTGGCTGTGGTCGTTGGTCGCTCCGGCGCACAAGACCAAGGCCGGCGAGGTGCCGACACCCGCGGTGGTGTGGGACGCCGCCGGCGGAATCTGGCGCTTCCATGAGCGCGAGACGGAGAAAGACCAGGCCTTCCAGCTCACCGGCCCGTCACGCCATTCGGCCGCCGAAAGCGCCAAGCAACGGCTCGCCCAGCTCGACGAGCTGGAGGCCCGCGCCAAGGAGCAACTCGCCGCGGCAGAAGCGTCGTCGAAGGAGAAGTTCGAGGCCAAGGTCGCCCCGTCCAAGAAAGCCTACGACACCGCCCGCGAGGCGTCCCGTGAGAGCCGCAAGGCGCGCGTCGATTCCCTGAAGGCCGAGGCGGCCACGCTCGCCGGCGCCAGCCCCGAGGCCCGCAAGACCTTCCTTTCCCACCTGCGCGAGGCCGAAACCGCCGCCGCCGCCGACAAGAAGAATCTCGACGCGCTCAAGGCCGCGTACGAGGAGGCCCAGCAGATCACCTTCCCGCAGGTCAAGGAAGCCCGCCGCGCCGCCACCCTGCTCGCCGAGGAACGCCAGTTCCTGGTGAAATACCTCGACATGGCCGGCGACAACTCGCGCGAGGCCAAGGTCCAGGACGCCGAAAAGAAGGCCGCCGAAGCCCGCGACGCCTTCCTTACCGCCCCGGCCGACGCCGATCTCTACCAGCTCGGCAACGCCGTGCTGAAGCGCGAGGAACTGCTCGCCACCACCGCCGCCTCCTCCTACGCGAAACCCTGGACGCTGCCGAAGCAGATCGTCCGCTCGCTGATTTGCGTCTTCGCCGGCTTCCTGCTGGCCTCCGCCATCGCCATCCCCATCGGGATCCTGTGCGGCCTATCGCCGACCTTCATGGCCGCGATGACGCCCTTCGTCGCCCTCTTCAAGCCGGTCTCCCCGCTGGTCTGGCTGCCCATCATCATGATCATCGTCGGCGGCTTCATGCCGGATCCGGAGAACCACTGGCTGATCGTCGCCTTCGGCAAGATCCCGCTGCTCAAGGACTACAAGATCGACCCGATGTTCCTGTCCTCCGCGATCACCGTGGCCCTCTGCTCGCTGTGGGCCACCCTGGTCAACACCGCGCTGGGCGTCGGCTCCGTGGACAAGGATCACATGAACGTGGCACGCGTCCTGCGGCTCGGCTTCTGGTCCCGTCTCTTCAAAATCGTCATCCCCACCGCACTCCCGCTGATCTTCGCCGGGCTGCGGATCTCGCTGGGCGTCGGCTGGATGGTACTGGTCGCCGCCGAGATCCTCTCGACCTCCGAAGGTATCGGGAAATTCGTCAATGACATGTATACCAACGGCTCCTCGCAGTCGTTCGCCCAGATGTTCGTCGTGGTCTTCATCGTCGGCTTCATCGGCATGCTGCTCGACCGGATCATGGTCGTCTTCCAGCGCCTCGTTTCCTTCGACACCGCCCGCGCCGCCATCTGACGCCATGTCCACGCTCCACTTCCCACCGCGCATGTCCTTCCTCACGCTCGAAAACGTCGCCATCGGCTTCGGTCCGGAAAACCAGCGCGTCAACGTGCTGGAAAACGTCAACCTGTCGGTCCGCGAAAACGAGTTCGTCGCCGTGATCGGCTTCTCCGGTGCCGGCAAATCGACGCTGGTCTCGCTGCTCGCCGGCCTCGAACGCCCGACCGCCGGCAAGGTCACGATGGCGGGCGAGGAAGTAGTTCGTCCCGGTCCGCGCCGCGGCGTGATGTTCCAGAGCTACTCGCTGCTGCCTTGGCTCAGCGTCTATGGAAACATTGAACTCGCCGTGAAGCAGGTCTTCCCGGGCAAATCCAAGGCCGAGGTCAAGGAGCACGTCGAGCGCTACGTCGAGATGGTCCACCTCACCCCGGCCCGCGACAAGAAGCCGCACGAGCTGTCCGGCGGCATGCGCCAGCGCGTGTCGCTCGCCCGGACGCTGTCGATGCAGCCGGAGGTGCTCCTGCTGGACGAGCCGCTGTCGGCGCTCGACGCCCTGACCCGCGCCGTCCTGCAGGACGAAATCCTCCAGATCTGGGAGCAGGAAAAGAAGACCGTGGTACTGATCACCAACGACGTGGACGAGGCCATCCTGATGGCCGACCGCATCATCCCGCTGACCATCGGCCCGCGCGCCACCCTGGCCGAGGCCTTTCCTGTCACCCTCGCCCGCCCGCGCGACCGCCGCACTCTCACCGACAATCCCGAATACCAGCACCTCAAGGCCGACATCACTTCCTACCTCGTCCGCCTCAACCGCGAAGCCCGCGCCAGCCGCGGCAACCGCATCGTCCCGATGCCCGCCGTCGCCCCGCGCGACTTCCACGCGCCGTCCAAGTGGAAAACCCCCGCCTGAACCCTCGCCATCAGTTCCCATGCGCCACGTCGAAATCTTCAATATCGCCAAGTTCTACCCGAATCCGTACGGCGAGCCGTTCAAGGCCGTCGTCGATTTCAACCTGAACATCCAGGAGGGCGAGTTCGTCGGCCTGATCGGCCACTCGGGCTGCGGCAAATCGACAGTCCTGACCATGCTCGCCGGTCTCAACGAGATCTCCGACGGCGGCGTGATCGTCGGCAACCGGGAGATCGACGGCGCCGGCCC
>CAMLOC010000541.1 GCA_946481465.1 uncultured Shinella sp.
ACCGGCGGCAGGGTGAAGGGCGCAATGCCGAGCAGCTGGAAGATATTGGCCCAGGGCGCATGCCGGCGCCACAGGAACCAGGCGAGCGGCAGCGCGATCGCGAGCGCCAGCGCCGCCGAGACGGCTGCGAGCGTCACCGAGGCGAGAAGCGCGTTGCGCCATTCCGGATTGGTGAAGATCTCGCCGTACCAGGAAAGCGAGAAACCCTGCGGGGGGAAGGCGAGCGTCTGCTTCTCGTTGACCGAGACGCCGGCCACCACGATGATCGGCAGCGAGAGGAAGAGGCCGACGAGGCCGAGATAGACCTTCTGCAAGAGCGCGTTCATGCGGCTTCTCCCTTGCGGCCGGCATAGACGGTGAGCGCGACGAGGCCGAGCGTGACGAGCACGAGGAACACGGCCATGGCGGCGGCGAACGGCATGTTCGACTGGTAGATCGCCTGGTCGGTGATGAGGACGGAGAGCGTCCAGTGCTGCGGCCGGCCGAGGATCTGCGGCAGCAGGTAGGAGCCGAGCGCGAAGATGAAGACCATGATCAGTGTGGCGACGATGGTGTTGCGCAATGCCGGCACGACGACGGTGAAGAAGGATTTCATCGGTGAGGCGCCGAGCGTGCGCGCGGCCTCGGTCAGGGTCGGGTCGAGCCGCACCAGGGCGGGATAGAGGACGAGCACGGTATAGGGCAGCGCCTGGTAGACCATGGCCGTCAGCACCGCGCCGAAGCTCGGATTGAGCGCCACCGGCTGCTCCATGATGCCGAGCGTGACGAGAAGATTGGTGATGCCGGCGGTGCGCGAGAACAGCGTCGACCAGGCAAAGCCGATGATGACTTCCGACAGCGACAGGATGGAGAGCAGCGCCACCAGCCAGAGCACCTGCGTCCTGCGCCTGGCGCGCGAGAGCAGATAGGTGAAGGGCAAGGCGAGCACGACGCAGCAGATGGCGACCGCGACCGCGAGGAACAGCGAGAAGCCGAGCACCTTGCCGAAGAACAGGCTGAGGAAGCGGGCATAGTTGTCGAAGACGAAATCCGGCGAATAGAAGCCGGCCGGATCGCGCCGGAAGAAGGAAACGGCGATCATCGTCGCGAAGGGCACGACGAAGAAGACGATCAGCATGCCCGCGGGAAAGAAGAGCGGGCCGTAGTCGGAGAATTTCTGCGGGGCCTCGCGTCTCATGACTTCAGCACCACGCAATCGTCCGGGTTGAGCTGGAGGCCGACGGTCTGGCCGACGGCGACGTCCGGCCGGGCATTCGGCATGGAGACGGCGACGACCTGCTTGCCGGCGGCTTCCACGAAGGTCTCGATCGTGCCGCCGAGATCGCGCACGAAGGTGACGGTGCCGGATATCGGCGCATTGCCCGGCGCGGTGATGTGCACAGCTTCCGGGCGCACCGAGAGGATGCCGGACTTGAGGCCCGCCGGGATGGCAAGGCCGGGCACTGAGGCGCCGAGCACGCTCGCGCCGGCGCCGTCGGCGGAAAAATCGATGAGATTGGTCATGCCGATGAAATCGGCGACGAAGGTATCGGCCGGGCGGCGGTAGATCTCCACCGGCGGGGCGGCCTGGCGGATCTCGCCGCCGTTCATCACCACGACCGTGTCGGCCATGGTCATCGCCTCGCGCTGGTCGTGGGTGACGACGATGGTGGTGATGCCGAGGCGCTGCTGGAGCTGGCGCAACTCGACCTGCATGGCCTCGCGCAGCTTGGCGTCCAGGGCGGAAAGCGGTTCGTCGAGCAGGAAGAGTTTCGGCGAGATGGCGAGCGCGCGGGCGATGGCGACGCGCTGGCGCTGGCCGCCGGAGAGCTTTGCCACCGGCCGGTCGGCGTAGCCCGGAAGGTGGATCATCGCCAGCAGTTCGTCGACGCGCTTCTTCTGCTCCTCCTTGCCGGCGCCGCGGATGCGCAGCGAATAGGCGATGTTCTCGCCGACCGAAAGGTGCGGGAAGAGCGCCAGCGACTGGAAGACCATGCCGAGGTCGCGCTTGTGGGTGGGAACGTGGGTGATGTCCTTGCCGTCGAGCGTGATCGCGCCGCTGGTGGGGAGGTCGAGGCCGGCGACCATGCGCATCAGGGTCGTCTTGCCGCAGCCGGACGGGCCGAGGAGGCAGACGAAGGTGCCATGCGGCACGGTCAGTTCGACATTCCTGACGGCGGTGAAGGTGCCGAACTGCTTGACGATATTCTGGAGGGTCAATCCGGACATTGGGGCTCCGCTCGGCTTACGGTTTGGGACCGGCCGGCCGATCTCTCGGCCGGCCGGCTGGATTCGGGACGGCGCGGCTCAGCCGGCGATCATTTCCGTCCACTTCTGGTTCAGCCAGTCGGCCTTGGACGTGTAGAGATCGTAGCGCGGGATGATCGGCTCGATGTCCGAGGAGACGGCGGCGAATTCCTCGGCCGTCAGGTCGAGAAGGTCGCGCTTGACCGTCGGGGCGGTGCCGACCCTGCGCGAGAGCAGCGACTGGATCTTCGGCTGGCACATGTAGTTGATGAAGGTATGGGCCTCCTCGACCTTCTCCGAGGCGCGCGACAGCGCCCAGCAACCGGAATCCATGATGCCGCCTTCCTGCGGGAAGGTGGAGCGCACCGGCTGGCCGTCAGCGGCGGCAAGGCCGGTCACGTCGTGGTAATACTGGCCCATCGGGATTTCGCCCGACTTCAGCGACTGTTCGAACTGCGCCTCGTCGCGATACCACAGGCGCACGTTCGGCTTGACCTCGGCGAGCTTCTCGAAGGCCTTGACGAGGCCTTCCTCGGTGTCGAGCGCGTTGGTGCCGCCGAAATGGGTCTTGGCCGTCACTTCGAGCAGGAAGGAGTTGGAAACGAGGGCGAGCAGGCCGAGCTTGTCGGCATTCGCCGGATCCCACAGCGCGTTCCAGGAGGTCGGCGCTTCCTTGTAGACGTCGGTGTTGGTGACGAGCGTGATGTACCAGGCAACGGCGCCGATGCCGGCGACGCGGCCATCGGGATACTTGTTGACGAAATGGTCGATGAGGTTCGACGCATTCGGGATCTTGGCCGTGTCGAGGGTCGCCCAGAGATCGGTCGACTGGCCCTTCAGCATGGCGACCTGCGACATCATCGAGACGTCGGCCGGCGCCTGGCCGGCTTTGGCGGCCTGCTCGAGCTGGACGAGCCAGGCTTCGCCGGTCGGCTCGGCGACCGATTCGATGGCGATGCCCGTCTCCTTGGTGAAATCGGCGAAGATGTTCTTGTCGAACGAATCCTTGAAGTAGCCGCCATAGACGCCGACCTTCAGCGATTTGTCCTGGGCGCGCAGCACGGCCGGCATGGCCAGAAGCGAGGCGCCGGCAACGCCGGCCCCCAGCACCGCGCGGCGGCTGACATTGGTCTTGAGGATGTCACGCATCGTCATTTTCTCCTGTTGGCCCGGCCGATGGGCCGGTGCGTTCCCTTTGTTGCTATTCTATGTCAGGCGGTCCGGGCCACGGAAGGGCTGAAGACCATAAGGCTGAGAATTTCGAACAGAACCTGCGCGCCGGCATGGGCGGTGTTGGTCGTCGCGTCGTATTGCGGGGCGACTTCGACCACGTCGCCGCCGACGAGGTTGACGCCCTTGAGGCCGCGGATCAGTTCCAGCACCTCGCGGCTCGTCAGGCCGCCGATCTCCGGCGTGCCCGTGCCGGGCGCGAAGCTCGGGTA
>CAMLOC010000542.1 GCA_946481465.1 uncultured Shinella sp.
GACCTGCCGGTCGTTGCCAGCGGGCGGCTGAAGATCCTGGTGCCGGGGCAGGTGGAGAAGGATGCCTCGATCCGCTACGGCTCCCCCCTCGTGCGCTCCAATGCCGATCTGGTGCAGGCCGTGCGGGCGCTCTTCCCGGATGCCTTTATCGTCTACAAGGCGCATCCGGATGTGGTTTCCGGTCTGCGCGACGGCGGTGCGGAGCCGCAGGAAGCCGATCTCGTCGTCCGCAGCGGCGATATCCTGCAATGGATCGGCTGGGCGGACCGGATCGAGACGATGACCTCGCTGGCCGGCTTCGAGGCGCTCTTGCGCGGCAAGGCGGTGGGCGTCCACGGCGCGCCGTTCTATGCCGGCTGGGGCCTGACCGACGACCGCCTGCCCATTCCCCGCCGCACGCGCCGCATCGATCTTGAGGCGCTGGTGGCCGAAAGTCTCATCCGCTATCCGCTTTATGTCCATCCTCTCAGTGGCTTGCCCTGCCGGCCGGAGGATCTGGTTGAAGAAATTTCCGGCTCTGCCATGAAAACGCCCGGAGTCGGACGGAAGGTCTTTTTGTGTGCGGCGCAACAAATCAACCGCGTGGCGGTGTTGCTTCGCGACTCGCGGTTGCGGTAAAAGACGGTCGGGAAAACGGGAACGGATCCGAGTCGGCGCCCTGCGCGCGGCCGCCGCCCGTGCGCCGGGGGATCGGCGACAAAATCGGGGAGTATGGCAGATGCGGTTGCTAAAACGACGCCTTTGTGCGAATACCATTCCATCCAGCAGCATAATTTGAGTTGAGCCGACCTGTCATGAGCGTACAGCATGATACCGAATCGAAGGCGGGTCGCTCCGACGCAGAGGGCGTCGCTGGCACGCGCGGGTCGCGGCTGATCAATCTTGCGTTGCGCCGCAAGCTCTCCAAGCGTTTCCCTTCCAAGAGCGCGCCGCGCGTCCTGTTCCTGCAGGGGCCGGTCGGCCCCTTCTTCCGCAAGGCCCAGGCGCTGCTCAACGACAGCGGTTTCGACGCCTGGCGCGTCTGTTTCAACGCCGGCGACCGGCTGTTCGCCCGCGGCGGCAAGATCCTGCACTTCTCCGGCACGGCCGATGTGTGGCGGGATTGGTTTACCGAGATCGTCGGCGAACATGGCTTCGACCATGTCGTGCTCTTCGGCTGCGAACGCGAGGTCCACAAGATCGCGATCGAGCAGTGCGCCACGCTCAACATCCCCGTCCTGAGCCTCGAGGAAGGGTATATCCGCCCGGGCTTCGTGACGATGGAGGTCGGCGGCAACAACTGGCGTTCGCCCATCGCCGGTCTCCTGCCTTCCGGCAAGGACGACGAGAAGCCGCGCGAGCGCACGCGCGGGACGAATTTCCCCTCGTCCTTCGGCGCCATGGCGACCTATGCCTTTACCTATTTTTCGGTGCGTGGCGTCTTTTCGACACTGAGCGAACGCAAGCTCTTCCACAAGCACAAGCGATCCCTGGCGCCCGAGGCCTTCTACTGGATCAAGAACTACTACCGGAAGTTCCGCAATCTCGGCAGCAATTACCGCACCATGGAGCGGCTGCTCGAGCACCATGACAAGAAATATTACATCGTGCCGCTGCAAGTGCACGACGACAGCCAGCTCGGCGCGGCTGCGAGCGGCTGGAACAACCAGAAGCTGATCCTGAAGGCCATCGTCTCCTTCGCGCGGAACGCGCCGCCGACCCACCAGCTGGTGTTCAAGATCCATCCGATGGAGCGCGGGCACAGCCAGGACAAGCAGTTCATCCGCCAGGTCGGCGTGCTCAACAACGTCTCCGAGCGCATCCACATCCTCGACAGCGGTTCGCTGGGCCTGATGACGCGACACGCGGCTGGCATGGTGACGATCAACAGCACGTCTGGCCTCTCGGCGCTCCAGCACGGCATTCCGCTCGCTGTGCTCGGCCAGGCCTTCTACCGGCATCCCTCGCTGGCCTTCTGCGTCAACAAGGGCATCGAGCTCGACAGTTTCTGGTCGTCCGGCCATGTGGCGCCGGTGGCGCAGCGGCGCGACTACCTGAACTGGATCGCCCAGGAATGCCTGCATCCCGGCGACTACTACGCCTATGAGGGCATCGAGATCGCGGTGAATTCGCTGCTCGAGAAACTCCGGGCCGTGGATGCCGCAGGCCGGCTCGCAGGGCGTCCCGAAGCGTCGAACGTCATGCCGCTGCTGGCGCAGTCGCAATAGGGGCGGCGGGCTTCTTTCAAGGCTTTCACGACAGGCGGGCGCCCCGACACGATGCGGGGCGCGCTTTCCGTGCGTTTCGGGGGATCAGGCGGAGCGGCGCTGGCTGGCGGAGGTGCGAAGGATTTCCTCGTGCACCTCGATCGCTTCCTCGATGTCGTTGTAGAAGGTGAGCTGGCCGTTGTTCATGACGCCGCCGATGTCGCAGAACGAGCGCAAGAGGCCGGAGGAGTGGGAGACGAGCAGCAGGGTGGCGTTCTCGCGCCGCTCGTCGAAGACGTCCTTGCACTTCTTCTTGAAGGTGGAGTCGCCGACGGCGATCACCTCGTCGATCAGGTAATATTCGAAGCCGATCGCCATGCAGATGCCGAAGGAGAGGCGCGCCT
Organism: uncultured Shinella sp.; assembly: GCA_946481465.1. The sequence goes on from CAMLOC010000542.1 coordinate 2,591, forward strand.
TCATGCCCGCCGAATAGGTCTTCACCGGCATGTCGAGATAGGGGCCGAGCTCGGAGAAGTCGGCGACGAAATCCAGCACCTTGTTGCGGTTCTTGCCATAGATGTCGGCGATGAAGCGGGTGTTCTGCGCGCCCGTCAGCTTGCTGTGCACGCCGCCCCTGAAACCCAGCGGCCAGGAGATCTTGCCCTCGCGCAGGATGCGCCCCGAATCGGGCATGTCCGCGCCGGAGATCAGGCTCATCAGCGTGGACTTGCCGGCGCCGTTGCGGCCGAGGATGCCCACATTGGTGCCGGGACGGAAGGCCGCCGTGAACCGGTCGAGGATGACCTTCTTGCCGCCGCCGGGGCGAGGGAAGGCCTTGCTGACATTGTCGAAGATGATCATCAGTCTATGATCTTTCGGCGGAAGAGGCGCTCCAGCACGAGCGCGGACGTAAGCAGCGCGGTGGACAGCCCGAGCAGATAGGGCTTGCTCAGCAGCGCATGGTAATCGAGATAGGTCGAGGTGCGGAACCATTCGACGCAGTGCAGGAACGGGTTCCACCACAGCACGGCCTGGAAGCCCGGCGGCATTTCCGCTGGCATGAAGAACACGCCGGACATCAGCATCAGCGGCATGCTCAGCATGCTGAGGAAGGTGTCGTAGCGCGGCACGAGCGCGCTCATCGTCGCGTTGAAGGCCGCGAAGGAGAAGGCGAAATAGAGGATTGCGGCCATGCCCTCGGCAAACTCGCCGGGATAGACGATGACGTCCCGGTCGAGCGAGATCGCAAGGCCCCCCATGAACAGGCTGCAGATGATCAGCCAGATCGTCGTTTCCAGGAGGAACGTCGCCACCAGCGTATCGAGCGGCCGGACCAGCGGATAGGTCAGCATCGGCTGGTTGCTCATGATGGCCCGTTCCGTCTTGCGCGAGATGCCGCGCGTCATGCGGAAGCCGAAGACGCCGGCCAGGATGAACAGCAGCGCGTTGTCGCCGAAGGGAACGTGCGCCTTCAGTTGCGTATGGATCAAAAGGAAGATGCCGACATAGGCGGCGGGCTCGATGAGGATCCAGACGAAGCCCAGCCGGCTTTC
>CAMLOC010000543.1 GCA_946481465.1 uncultured Shinella sp.
CGAGCGCGCCCGCAAGCTCGGCCTTGCCGCGCTCGTCATCAACGACTGCACGCATTTCTCCGCCCTCTGGCCGGAGGTCGAGGCCGTGACCGGGGAAGGCCTTGCCGGCCTCGTCATGTGCCCGAGCTATGCGACGGTCGCGCCCACCGGCGGCAACAAGCCGCTGCTCGGCACCAATCCCTTCGCCTTCGGCTGGCCGCGCAAGGGCGGGGCGCCCTATGTCTTCGACTTCGCCACCTCGGTCGCCGCCCGCGGCGAGATCGAGCTGCACCGCCGCGCCGGGAAACAACTGCCCGAGGGCTGGGCGATCGACGCCGACGGCAACCCGACCACCGACCCGGAAGCAGCGCTCGCCGGCGCCATGCTGCCCTTCGGCGGCCACAAGGGCTCGGCCATCGGCACGATGATCGAGCTGCTCGCCGGCATCATGATCGGCGACCTGACGAGCCCGGAAGTGCTCGACTATCTCGGCACGACGACGCTCGCGCCCTTCCATGGCGAACTGATCATCGCGATGTCGCCGGAAGCCTTCTCCGCCGGCCGCCCCGGCGATCCCTTCGCCCGCGCCGAAGTGCTGTTCGAGGCCATCGTCGGCCAGGGCGCGCGCCTGCCCTCGCAGCGCCGCTTCGTGGCGCGCAGGACGTCCGAGGCGGATGGTGTCACGCTCACGGCCACCGAGGTCGAGCAGCTCGACCGCCTGCTGGAAAAGGGGCTGGACGCGATCGCATAAAGGGATCGGTCCCGCCGCCGCGGCAAGACATTGCCGCGGCTTCAGCCCTTCTGCAGGGCGAGATGGGCGCCGAGACCGATGAGGATCGTTCCGCCCGCCCGGCGCACCAGCGCCTGCACCCCGCTCGACCGCTTCAGCCGCGCCAGGATGACGTCCGCCATGAGCACGGTGACGATATCGGCGAAGGTGAAGATGAGATTCACCATCGTTCCGAGAACGGCAAGCTGCAGCCAGACCGGCAGGCTCGCGCCGCTGTCGACGAATTGCGGCAGGAAGGCGAGGAAGAAAATCGCCGTCTTCGGATTGAGCACCTCCACGGTGATGCTCTGGATGAACGCCCGCCGCCCGCCCTTCGGCGCCACGGTGTCCCCACCCTCTTCCCGCACATCCGTCGACCGGAAAAGCGAAATGCCGAGCCAGACGAGATAGGCGGCCCCCAGCAGCTTGACGACGGTATAGGCGACCGGCACCGCATGGAACAGGGCGGAAAGCCCTGCTGCCGCGGCGATGATATGGGCATAGGATCCCAGATGGATGCCGAGCACTGCCATCAGGCCCGCCGCGCGACCACCCGCCATGGTCCGGGCGGCGGCATAGAGCATGGCGGGACCTGGAATGAAGGCGAAGATCGCCGTGGTCACGGCGAAGGCAAGCAGCATGTCCAGGGAAGGCATTTCCGGTTCCTCACGGTCGATTTTCGCGACAGTCGCAAAATCGGACCACGGCGGCAATGCAAAACGAAACGCCGCCCGCAGCGTGGGCTGCAGGCGGCGTGAAATGCCCATGGAGGGGTGATCGGAGGCTTACGCCTTGTAGGTCTGCACGGCGCCCGGCAGCTTGCTCCATTCGGCATACCAGGTGTCGAACAGCTTCAGCTGGCTCTCGACATAGCCGCGCTGGCTGTCGGAGAGCACGTCGGTCTCGTTGAAGTGCAGCGTGTATTCCTTGTCGCCCTTCAGCACCATCATGTGCTTGAAGTAGAGGACGAGGTCCGGGCCTTCGTCGAAGGAGGAGAGCACGGCAAGCGCCGATTCCAGCTCCAGCGCGCGGGCGCGGGCGTCCGGGTCGCCCTTGGCGGCGGCCTGGGCGAGGTTGCACATGTGGAGGACTTCCTTCGGCAGGACGCAGCCGATGCCCGTGATCGCGCCGACGGCGCCGGCATCGACGAAGCCGGTGAAGACGCAGGTGTCGACGCCGATCATCAGCGAGACGTCATCGTCGCGGCTGGTGATGTTTTCCGCCGCATAGCGCATGTCGGCCGCACCGCCGAATTCCTTGAAGCCGACGAGGTTCTTGTGGTCCTCGCGCAGCGCGAAGAACAGGTCGGCGCGGGTGGCGAAGCCGTAATAGGGGCTGTTGTAGATGACGGCCGGAAGATCCGGGGCGGCCGACAGGATGGCCTTGAAGTGGTTCTTCTGGGCGGCGACGACCGAGCCGCGGGAAAGGACGCGCGGGATGACCATGAGGCCCTGCGCGCCGACCTTCTGGGCATGGGCGGCATGGGCGACGGCGGAGGCGGTGTTGACGGCGCCGGTGCCGACGATGACCGGGATGCCGGCCTTGACGAGGCGCTCGACGCCTTCCATGCGCTGCGCGTCCGTCAGGAGCGGCCAGTCACCCATCGAGCCGCAATAGACGACGGCCGACATGCCCTTTTCGATGAGTTCCTTGCCCTTGCGCACCAGCTGGTCGAAATCCGGCGTGCGGTCGTCCTTGCAAGGGGTCATCAGGGCGGGAATGACACCGGAAAAAATCTTGGCCTTCATGTCGGTCTCCTTTGGCGGTTCGTCGGATGGTCGGCCGGCCCGATGCACGGGGCCTCCCCTTCATGACGATGGGTATAGCATCTTGCATTTTATTTGTCGACAAGAAAAATACAAGGCGCGTCAGAGCGCGATGTCGAGCCTGTCGTTGCGGCTGAACAGCTTCTGCACCTGGGCGACGATCGCCTCGGCATGGGCCTTGCCGAGCCGGTCGGCCTCTTCCAGGTCGCGCGCCTCGATGGCGGCGATGATCGCGGCGTGCTCGTCGACGAAGCGCTGGGGGAACTGCTCCTCGTAGGACTGGTAGTAGAGTTGCAGGATGCGCCGCCCCTCGTCGAGCAGCCGGCGGAACAGGCTGGTGAAGTAGGGATTGCGGCCGGCCTCGGCGATGGCCGCGTGGAAGGCGGCGTTGGTGGCGATCATTTTCAGGGAATCGCGCGCCGTGAGCGCCGCCGCATAGTCCTCGTGGAAGCCCCGGATGACGGCAAGGTCCTCGGGACGGTGCGCCTGCGCGGCAAGCCGCGTCGTCACCCGGTACATCAGCACCAGCGCGTCGAAGAAGGTGTGCAGGTTGAGGAAATCGATGTTCGCGACCATGGTGGAGCGGTTCGGCAGGGTCTCGATCAGCCCCTCGCCGGCCAGCCGCACCAGTGCCTCGCGGATCGGCGTGCGCGACATCTTGAACCGCTCGGCAAGCTGCACCTCGTCGACCGGGCTGCCGGGGGCGAGCTTCAGGTCGAGGATCTCGTCGCGCAGAAGGTCGTAGACCATCTTCACGCCGGAGCCTCGTTTGCGTTCGGGCAAGGAACTGGAATCGGTAACGGTCATCGAAAATCCTCTTGTCGACAAAAGAAATACAATTGTCGGGCAGCGCTATCAATCGGTTAAAGTGGGCATTTTGACGAAAGCGTCGTCAAGCCTCCAAAAACGGGGATTCCGGGAAATCCGGCGGCGGCGCACACAAAGATGCAAAAGCCCCGCCCGCCGTTACGCCTCGTCCGGCCGCGGCGGATAGAGATGCATGGCCCCGCGAAAATCGCGCAGGCGGAAACAGCCGTCGTCCGCCTCCTCCACCGCCGTCGAATCCGCCCGCACCTTGCCGTGCCCGCCCGGTATGTCGAGGATATAGGCCGGCTGGCAGAGGCCGGAGACGCGGCCGCGCAGGCTT
>CAMLOC010000544.1 GCA_946481465.1 uncultured Shinella sp.
TATTACCAGAACCGGCACGAACCGAGAATCCAAGGAGAAGGCCTCATGGCGAAGGCAAGCGTCGCGAAAGCAGCCCCGACGAAATCGAGCACAACGAAATCAAGCACGGCGAAAATAATCCCGATCAAGCCGGCCACCGGCAAGGAAGCCACCGTCGGCAATCCGGAGGAAGAGGGCGAGCATATCGGCCCGCTCGTCTCGCACATCCAGTTCGGCCGCGTGCAGGCGCTGATCGAGGCGGGCGTCGCCGAGGGCGCGCGCGTGCTGGTCGGCGGCCCGGGCAAGCCGGAAGGCTTCGAGACCGGCTATTTCGTCAGGCCGACGATCTTCGCGGACGTCAACAACGACATGCGCATCGCCCGCGAGGAAGTCTTCGGCCCCGTCCTCTCTATCATCCCCTTCGATACCGAGGAGGAAGCGATCGCGATCGCCAACGATACCGCCTACGGCCTTGCCGCCTATCTGCAGACCGGCGATCCGGAGCGCGCCGAGCGCGTTGCCGCCCGGCTGCGCGCCGGCATGGTGCACATCAATGGCGGGCCGCACCGCTACGGCAGCCCGTTCGGCGGCTACAAGCAGTCGGGCAACGGCCGCGAGGGCGGCCTGTTCGGCCTGGAGGATTTCCTCGAGGTGAAGACCGTGCACCGGCCGGACGCGGCCTGAGGCGCGAGGCGGCGCCCACAAAGAAAGACGTCATCCTCGGGCTTGACCCGAGGATCCACCGGCGCGTGACCGGAGCGTGGATGGTCGGGTCAAGCCCGACCATGACGGAGGAGAGGCTGGGTGAGTATTGCCGGCGGAGAAAGCGGGTGGGCTTTGGCATTGCGGGGTGCTGACAGGGCGCCGCCTTTTCGCAAGTCCCAAACTTTTCCTCTAAATTAGAGCAGTCCGTCTGGTTGAAGCGGAGGCGGTCTGATAGCTCGCTGCGACACCTGCTATCCGGACTTTTGCCTTGTCGCCCATTGCCGCCTCCCAGCACAGCCGCCTTGCCCTGATCGCCCTCATCGTCGGGGGCATCGCCATTGGCGGTTCGCCGATCTTCGTGCGCCTCTCCGAAGTGGGGCCGATGGCGACGGCCTTCTGGCGCGTCGCGCTGGCCTTGATGCCGTTCCTGCTGATCTCGCGGGTGACACGGCAGGGGGACGAGCGGCCGGCAGGCCTTCGCGACCATCTCTTCCTGCTGCTGCCGGGCGTGTTCCTCGCCGCCGACCTTGCCGCCTGGCACCTGTCGCTGCACATGACCTCCGTCGCCAATGCGACGCTGCTGGCCAATCTCGCGCCGGTCTTCGTGACGCTCGGCTCCTGGCTGTTCTTCCGCACGCGTATCACGCCGGTCTTCCTGGCGGGTCTCGGGCTGGCGCTGGTCGGCGTGCTCGTCCTGAAGGGCGGACCGTCGTCGCTCGGCGGCGGGCAGCTTGCCGGCGATGCGACGGCCATCGTCGCGGCCTTCTTCTACGCCTGCTACATGCTGTCGCTCGGCCATGTCCGTGCGCACTTCTCGACGCTGCGCATCATGGTCTGGACGACGCTTTCGGCGGCGGTCTGCATCCTGCCGGTCGCCTTCCTCTTCGAAGGCGGCATGGTGCCTGCCACGCTCTTCGGCTGGGCGATGCTGGCCGGCCTCGCCTTCATCAGCCATGTCGGCGGACAGGGCTTCGTGACCTACGCGCTCGCCTACCTGCCGACGGCGTTCTCCTCGCTGACGCTGCTGTTGCAGCCGGTCGTCGCGGCCATCCTCGCCTGGGTCCTGCTTTCCGAGCCCGTCGGCGCGATGCAGGCGGTCGGCGGGACGATCGTGCTCTTCGGCATCCTCGTCGCCCGCCGCGGCTAGGCCCCCTGCCTGCTCAGTGATTGTGCCGCGGCGGCGTCTCGGCGATCTTGCGGAACTCGGCGGCCCCGTCGATGACCGCGCCGTCGGAGAGCTGGGTCACGGTGCTGCGGTAGATCCGCTGCCAGGGCGTGGCATCGGCAGGCACCGGCGGAATGCCGTCGGCCTTGCGCCGCTCGATCTCCGCCGCCTCCACCAGCATGTCGCAGCGCCCCTGCGTCAGGTCGATGCGGATGACGTCGCCGGTGCGCAGGAAGGCGAGCCCGCCGCCGGCGGCGCTTTCCGGTGAGGCGTTGAGGATCGACGGGCTGTCGGCGGTGCCGGACTGGCGCCCGTCGCCGATCGTCGGCAGGCTGGTGATGCCGCGCTTCAGCAGATGGTCCGGCGGCTGCATGTTGACCACCTCGGCCGAGCCCGGCCAGCCGAGCGGCCCGGCGCCGCGGATGACGAGGATGGTGCGCTCGTCAATGCCGAGCGCGGGGTCGTTGATGCGCCGGTGATAATCCTCCGAACCGTCGAAGACGACCGCCCTCCCCTCGAAGACGCCCTCGCGGCCCGGTTCGCTGAGGTAGCGCGCGTGGAACTCCGGCGAGATGACGGAGGTCTTCATGATGGCGAAATCGAAGAGGTTGCCCTTGAGGACGAGGAAGCCGGCCCGTTCCTTCAGCGGCTCGCCATAGGGGCGGATGACCTCGCGGTCGCTGGCCGCGCGCCCTTCGAGGTTCTCGGCCATGCTGCGGCCCGTCACGGTCGGACAGTCGCCGTCGAGCTTTCCGGCGTCGAGCAGTTCGCGCATGATCGCCGGCACGCCGCCGGCCCGGTGGAAGCGTTCGCCGAGGAAGCGGCCGGCCGGCTGCACGTCGGCGAGCAGCGGGATGTCGTAGCCGTGCACCTGCCAGTCCTCCGGCGCCATTTCCACGCCGGCATGCCTGGCCATGGCCATCAGGTGCGGCTGGGCGTTGGTCGATCCGCCGATGGCCGAATTGACGCGGATGGCGTTGAGGAAGGCCTTTCGCGTCAGGATCGACGAGGGGCGGATATCCTCCAGCACCAGTTCCACCGCGCGCCGGCCGGTGCGGTAGGCCATCTGGCCGCGCTCGCGATAGGCGGCCGGAATGGCCGCGCAGCCGGTCAACGACATGCCGAGCGCTTCGGCGAGCGCGTTCATGGTGGAGGCGGTGCCCATCGTGTTGCAATGGCCGATGGAGGGCGCCGAGCCCATAGCGGCCTGGAGGAACTCCTCCTCGTCGATTTCTCCGGCGGCGAGCTTGCGGCGCGAACGCCAGATCACCGTGCCGGAGCCGACAAGATCGCCGTCGTGCCAGCCGTCGAGCATCGGCCCGCCGGAAAGCACGATGGCGGGAATGTCGACCGTGGAGGCGGCCATCAGCGCCGAGGGCGTGGTCTTGTCGCAGCCCGTCGTCAGCACCACGCCGTCGAGCGGGTAGCCGTAGAGAATCTCGACGAGGCCGAGATAGGCGAGGTTGCGGTCGAGCGCCGCCGTCGGCCGCTTGCAGTTCTCGAAGATCGGATGGGTCGGGAACTCGATCGGGATGCCGCCGGCATCGCGAATGCCGTCGCGTACGCGCTTGGCGAGATCGACATGGTGGCGGTTGCACGGTGTCAGGTCGCTGCCGCTCTGCGCGATGCCGATCACCGGCTTGCCGGTGCGCAGCTCCTCCGGCGTGATACCGTAGTTCATGAAACGCTCGAGATAGAGCGCCGCCATGTCGACATGATCGCGGTTGTCGAACCAGTCCTCGGAGCGCAGCCGCCGCCTGCCCGTCTTTTCGTTCGTCATGAAATGAACCTCGTAAAAAATACCTG
>CAMLOC010000545.1 GCA_946481465.1 uncultured Shinella sp.
GTCGGCCTTCGAGCCGACCATCCACAGCCGCGGGTGCCGCGTGGATCCTCGGGTCTAGCCCGAGGATGACGTCTCGATTGGAGCGAGGCTTGTCAGCAAAAAGGCCCCGCTTCCGGCAGAAAGCGAGACCCTTAAAAAACATCAGACGGATTGTGCCTTATTGCGGCAACAGGTCGCTGTCGACGGCCTGGCCGCCTTCCTGGTTGTAGTTGGTCTGGAGGGCAAGCTCGGTGGCGCCGTCCTTCTGGTAGATGTCGTCGCGGAACTGCACGACGCGGTCCTTGGCCGACCAGGCGGTGATGTAGGTGAAGAAGACCGGCACTTCCTCGGCCAGCTTGATCGGCGTGTTGACGCCGCTCTTGATCGTCGCCTCCATCTGCGAACGCGACCAGCCGGGCGTTTCCTTGAGCAGCCAGACCGAAAGGTCGCGCACGTTCTGCACGCGCACGCAGCCGGAGGATTCGAAGCGCATCAGCTTGTTGAACAGGCCCTGCTGGGGCGTGTCGTGCATGTAGACCTGGTGCTCGTTGTGGAAGTTGATCTTCGTCGAGGACATGGCGTTGATCTTGCCCGGGTCCTGGCGGAACATCAGGTTCGGCGCCTTCTCGGCGTTCCAGTCGACCGTCTCGGGCGAGACCTCGTTGCCCGAACCGTCGAAGAGGCGGATCGCGTTGCGCGAAAGGTAGGTCGGATCCTTGCGCATCAGCGGCATGATGTCCTTCTGGATGATCGAGCGCGGCGCGGTCCAGTAGGGATTGAGGATGACCTCGTAGATCTTGGAATTCAGCACCGGCGACTGGCGGTCGATCTTGCCGACGATGGCGGTGTGGCGCGAGGCGACGCGACCGTTCTCGACGGCCTCGATATAGGCGGCCGGGATATTGACCATGACGTAGCGGCGGCCGAGGTCGCCGGACATGGCCTGCAGGCGCACGAGATTGGTCTGGAGCTGTCCGAGGCGGGTGACGGCCGGGACGTTCAGGGCCTTCAGCGTGTATTCGCCGACGGCGCCGTCGGCCGGCAGGCCGTGGCGTGCCTGGAAGCGTTTTACCGCGCCGTCCACATAGGAATCGAAGGCGCCGCTCGTGCCGGCCGAGCGCGGCAGGTCGCCGGAGATGATCAGGCGCTGCCGCAACTGCGCGACCGCCGGGTCGGCGACGCCCATCTCCATCTTCTGCTGCGTGTTGACCGTCGGCCAGCCGCCGTTCGACACGATGCCCTGGTAATCGACGATCGCCTGCTGGAGATAGCCCGTGGTGCCCGAGCCGAAGATCGGGTTGTTGGAGACGACGGCGGTGGCGGTACGCGATGCCGCTGCGTCGAACTGGTCGTCCCAGTTGCCGCGGCGCGGAGCATTGAGGATGTCGTCGAGCGCTGTCTGGGCGAGCGCAGGGCCGGCCACGGCGGCGGCGCCGAGGCTTGCGGCGGAGCGCAGGAAGGCGCGGCGCGAGAACACATCAAATCCGGTTTTGCGAGACATTTATCCTACCATCTCCTGAGCGCCGCCCGGGGCGACGCGGTGCGCACGGCACGGCGACCTTCAAGGGTCCATACCCCATGCAGCTATCACGAACAGGGTTAACAAACGCAAACCGGCCCTGCCGACAGCGCATACCTAAGCCCAGCGTCCGGGTGTCACAGCAATATGGCCAATTCGTGTCCCGGGCCGTTGCCGACGCCTGCCGAGAAAGAAGCCCCGCTCTGCCTGCCGGCATTTCTCTACAGCGGCGTGATAGAATGAAGCCAATGCCGCACGTCCCGTCTCCCCGCCGGGGAGAAGGTGGCCCGGAGGGCCGGATGAGGGGGCGATGCGGATCGAAATCCTGGCTTTTTTCCCGCCTTCGGCCTCCCCCTCATCCGCCTGCCGGCACCTTCTCCCCGCTGGGGAGAAGGAACGTGCGGCACCGGTTTCATTCCATCTCCCTTTTGAAGAGTGGTCTTGGCGCACGCCCCGCACGAAAACGTGAAAAGCCGGACGCGCAGGGGACGCGGCCGGCTTTTGGGGAGGAGGTCGAGAGGAAACGCCGATTACAGGCGATAGAGGATCGAGTCGTTCCAGAAGCGATCGAGGCGCTGGAGCAGCTTGTTCATCTGGTTGAACTCGCCCTCGCCGATGCCGCCGACCTTCTGGATCGAACCGATATGGCGCTCGTAGAGCTTCGCCACGGTCTCGGCGACTTCCTGGCCGCTTTCCGTCAGGCTGATGCGGACGGAGCGGCGGTCGATGCGCGAGCGCTGGTGGTTGATGAAGCCGAGGTCGACCAGCTTCTTGACGTTGTAGGAGACGTTCGAGCCGAGATAGTAACCGCGCGAGCGCAGTTCGCCGGCCGTCAGTTCCGAATTGCCGATGTTGAAGAGGAGCAGCGCCTGGACGGCGTTGACGTCGGAGCGACCGGCGCGGTCGAATTCGTCCTTGATGACGTCGAGCAGACGACGGTGCAGGCGCTCGACGAGGTGGAGGGATTCCAGGTAGAGATTGCGGATCGCGTCTTCCTGCGGATCGACGGCGGGGGCCTGCTGCGGCTTCATCTTGGTGTTCATGGTTACTGCCTCACTGTTTTGTTTGGCGGTGTGGTTTGTTTTCCCGCCTTGAGTGAGAACCTAGCGAATGCATCTAAAATTCTACTTAAACCGCAGCCTTAACAGCGCCTTACCGAAAGGGGACCCTGTCTCAGGGTGAATCAGTTCTTACCGTGCGGGCCTGCCGGCGGCGCTGGACGAAGAGCGCGATGCGGAAAAGAACGAAGAGAAGGGCGATGGCGCCGTGGGTGACGACCAGGAGCCGGTTGACGCCGAAGGTCGAGGGATAGACCTCGTGCATGGCGATCTCGGTGGCGGCCGCGATCAGCCAGATCACCGGTCCCCAGGAGACGAGGAGCCAGAGGCCGACGGCGGCGACGGGGAACAGCACGGCAAGCGCCGTATAGGCCGCTTTCCAGGCTGGCGGCAGCAGGTCGAAACGCCCCTGCCCGCCGAAGGAGAAGCCCGTCAGCATCGCCCAGTATTGCAGCGCGAACCACAGCGAGCTCACCGCCACCAGCCGCAGGAACAGCGCGAACAGCGTTTCGGTCAGGCTTGGCCTCGGGCCCTTGGCAGAATCAGCAACCATGGCGCGGACAGTAAGGGCAAGGCCCGCCGGCATAAAGCCCGTAACCGCGATCATGCACGGCCATATGCCGCAGGCCCCCGCGCCGCCGGCGATTTGATTGACGCCGGCGGCGTGATAAGGAAGCGGGAAACGGGCCCAGGCAAGGAAATGGCATCATGACCGGCAGCAGGAACATCGTCGACGAGATCACCGGCCACCGCCGCATGCGGCGCAACCGGAAGGCCGACTGGACGCGCCGGCTCGTGCAGGAGAACCGCCTGACGGTCGACGACCTCATCTGGCCGGTCTTCGTGGTGCCGGGCGAAAATGTCGTCGATCCCGTCGCCGCCATGCCCGGCGTCAACCGCATGAGCGTCGACAGATTGGTGGAGGCGGCGAAGGAAGCCGCCGATCTCGGCATTCCCGCCATCGCCACCTTCCCGAACATCGAGATGCATCTTCGCGACGAGACCGGCTCGAACAGCCTTGCGGCCGACAACCTCATCAACGCGGCGACGCGCGCCATCAAGAAGGCGGTTCCCAAGATCGGCATCATCACCGATGT
>CAMLOC010000546.1 GCA_946481465.1 uncultured Shinella sp.
ACCTGCTTCCACTCCCTCGGCTCGGTCGGGCGCGCGACCTCCGGCAGTTCCGTCTCCATCCTGTCGAGAAGGCCCATGCGGTGCAGGAATTCGCGATGCGCCTCGATGCCGACCAGTTCGGCCTCGCGGGCCGAACCGATGTTGGAGGAGTAGATGAACACCTCCGGCACGGTCAGCACGCGGTGTTTGCCGTGGAAATCGTGGATGGTCTGACGGCCGATCCGGATCGGCCGCGAGGCGTCGAACCGGCTGGCCAGCGTCGCCTTGCCGGAATCGAGCGCCATGGCGGTGGTGAAGCTCTTGAAGGTCGAGCCCATCTCGAACGTGCCGTTCGACATGCGGTTCATCCAGCCTTCCTTGGCGCCTTCCGCCGGATTGTTGGGGTCGTAGTCCGGCACGGAGGCCATGGCGAGGATCTCGCCGGTATGCACGTCCATCACGACGGCGCCGGCGGCGAGCGCCTTGTACTTCTCCATGCCCGTCGCGACGACCTCGCGCACGATGGCCTGGACACGCAGGTCGATGGAGAGGCGCACCGGCTCCAGCTTGGCGTCGCTCGTCATGCCGATGGCGGCAAGGTCGGCAAGGCCCTGGCTGTCGATATAGCGCTCCATGCCGGCGATGCCGCGGTTGTCGATGTTGACATGGCCGACGATGTGCGAGGCGGTGACGCCGCCCGGATAGAAGCGGCGCTTTTCCGGCCGGAAGCCGACACCGGGAATGCCGAGCGCCAGGATGCGGCTCTGCTGCTTGGGCGTCAGCTGGCGCTTGAGCCACTGGAAGCGGGATTTCGAGGTGAGCTTGCGGTAGATGCCGCGCCGGTCGAGGTCCGGCATGACGGTCGCCAGCATTTCCACCGCCTCGTCCGCATCGACGATCTTGTGCGGCTCGGCATAGAGCGAGACGGTGCGGATGTCGGTGGCGAGGATTTCGCCGTTGCGGTCGACGATGTCGGGGCGCGAGGCCATCAGGTGGTCGGCCGGGCCGATCGAGGACACGGTTTCGGGCGAGGCCATGCCGTATTGCACGAGGCGGCCGCCGATGACGGCATAGACCATGCCGAAGCAGCAGATGATGACGGCGACGCGGCTGCGGGCCTGCGAGCCGGAGCGCTTGCGCGTGCCCTCGAAGGCGTGGCCGCCCTTGCCGCCGGTGCGGTTGTTGTTGCCGCCGGCGTTGAAATGCGCCTTGCTCTTCAGGTCCATGATGCGGGAGAGAAACGACATCAGTTGGCCACCGATCCGGTCTGGATTTTGTCCGTGTCCCCGGCCTTCTTCTTGTTTTTGGCGATCTTCTCGTCCTTCTCCGGCGCCAGCGCCGGCAGCTCGGCCGTCGCCATGGGCAGCTCGTTCGGCTGGGCGAGCTGGGTCGATTCGGTCGGCACGAGCTTCAGGTCAGCCTCGAAGGTCGTCACCAGGCGGTTCAGGCGGTTCGGCTGGGTGAGCAACGCCCAGTCGGCCTTCAGGAGGTCGATCGTGTCCTCCTCCAGCTTGATCTCGGCATCGAGCTTGCGCACCGTCTCCTGCTTGTTCTCGGCCTGGTGCTTGATCGAATAGGTGACGGTGGCTGCCGCGGTCATGACGGCGATCATCACGACATCAAGGGTACGAAACATCACTCAGCTTCCCATCTTCTCAAGGCCGGCAAGGTTGGGCAGGTTGAAAATGGACAGATCATCCGTCCCGGCGGGGGCGCCCGTGCGCTCGCCCGCCCTCAGCTTCGCGGATCGGGCGCGCGGGTTGACCGCACTCTCCTCGTCGCTGGCCGCCACCATAGGGCGCCCGACTGGTGCGAAGGTTGCGGCCCTGTCGTGGACTTCCGGCAGATGCCGGGAGCCCGACGCCTTGCCCGCGCGATCCTGGAAGAATCTCTTGACGATGCGGTCTTCCAGCGAATGGAAGGAGACGATGACGAGGCGCCCGCCCGGCTTCAATGCGCGCTCGGCGGCGAAAAGCGCTTCGGCGAGTTCGCCGAGCTCGTCGTTGACGAAGACGCGCAGCGCCTGGAAGACGCGCGTCGCCGGGTGGATCTTGTCCTTGGCCTTGCGCGGCGTCGTCAGCTCGATGAGGTTGGCGAGCTGGCGCGTCGTGGTGAAAGGCTCCTTCTCGCGCGCCTTCTCGATGGCGCGGGCGATGCGGCCGGCCTGCTTCTCCTCGCCGAGGAAACCGAAGATGCGGATAAGGTCGGAGACCTTCGCGCGGTTGACGACGTCGGCGGCCGAAACGCCGGATGCGGACATGCGCATGTCGAGCGGGCCGTTCTTCTGGAACGAGAAGCCGCGCTCGGCCTCGTCGATCTGCATGGAGGAGACGCCGATATCGAGCACGACGCCGTCGAGCCCGCCCGCGGGCGCGTGTTCGGCAAGCTCGGAAAAGCGCGAATGGATAAGGGTCAGCCGGCCGCCGGACGCTTCGACAAGGGCCTTGCCGCCGGCAATGGCGTTGGGATCGCGATCGAGCGCGATGACGTCTGCCCCCGCATCGAGGATCGCGGACGTGTAGCCGCCGGCGCCGAACGTACCGTCGAGGATGACCTGGCCGGGCCTGGGCGCCAGCGCCGCGAGGACCTCGGAGAGAAGAACCGGAATGTGACGGACCGGTCCGTCATCGGCATCAGAAAAACCTCCGCCAAGATCCGCCGCCATTCCGATTCTCCGTCTTACCCCGAGCCCAGACCTCGCGTCCTGAACTCTTCCCGGGCGGCCGCCTGCGTGGCTAGGAATGTCTGCGGCGCCCAGAGCTGAAAATGATCCGCCCGACCGACAAAGGTCACCTCCGCGGCGATGCCCGTATAGTCCCGGATGAAATCCGTGACCGGCAGGCGCCCCTCCGAATCGAGCTTCATGAAGACCCCGCCCCCGTGGATCAGGAGCGACATCCGGTTGGCTTGCGGCGAAAGAACATCCTCGCTGGCGATCTGGCGCTCGAAACGATCGAGCAGATCCAGCCCGCCGACGCTGATCGCCGGAAACATGAAATCCTGGAAGCAGTACAGCTCCCGGATGTCGCGCTGCGACAGGACGGAGCGAAAGGCCGACGGAACGGAAACCCGCCCCTTGGCATCGATCCTGTTTGTCGCATTCGACAGGAACCGGTTCATGACGCGATACAGCCGCTTCCCGAGCCATGGCGCTGTGCATCCGCCCCGGCTCACCCAACACAACACCGCACACGCAAGCCAGCCCGGATGCGGCGCTTACGCGCCGCGCCGTCCCCAGCCGGTTAGCCTCAAAGCTTTGCGATGATCGGACGCTCATGCGTCCTCGTGCGATGTGGATTTGGGATATCATGGGACCATATGGGCGTCAATGGGAAGTGACCTCGTTCCCCGTGATGAGACCGTCAAATGTTTATAAGGCGTTAAGTTTAACAAATGGTTAGGAAAGCCCTGCCAACGCCTTGTATTTGCATGGCGTGCGATGGGCGGTGCGCGCGGTTGCAGGCACCGCAAGGCATGCGCGAACCCCAAGGATTTCAGCGCATTAGCACATCTTAAAAAAACATCCTGCGGAGAGGGATTTTTTGCCAGTTGGCCTGTAAGCCGGGTTCTGTATGGCTCCGGCTTTCGCCGGAACGTGGCAGCCATTCATCTGGGACCGGACTTGCGCCCGGCCTCTTGCAACCCACCCGGATGACCGGCCCGGAAACGGGCTG
>CAMLOC010000547.1 GCA_946481465.1 uncultured Shinella sp.
CTCGAGCAGATCTACGTCAAACTCGGCGTCGAGAACCGCGCCTCGGCAGCCGTCAAAGCCGCCCATGTGCTGCATGAGACGTAGCGGCGACTCCAGGGTCAGCCACGGAACACCGCCCCAAGGCCGGCCGGCAGCCAGATCGTTATGGTCGTACCAACCGTGTTCAAGCCGCCTTTTGCGCCGCCGGCATCTCGCGGACCGGGAGGGCTTCGGTGCTGTTCATCTTTCTTCCCTTCGTTTCGCCGTCACGCCTCGGGCTTGCCTGATCAGAAGGCAGCGGGGTCGAGCCGCCGACACCCGTGTCGTTTTGAAGGTAGCCGCCCAGCGGAGGGCGAAACAAAACCCGTCATCTGGATGACCATCCGTATTATCTAGACAGAGACAAATAATATGAGTAAATCACTCAAATTATTTGCGATAGGGCGTAACCGCGCCTCGACAGGAGAGCGACCCCCATGTTTCATCGTTTCATTGCGCCATCCGCGTTAGCCTGCTCGCTGGCGATCTGCCTGCCGACCGCGCTTCACGCAGAAAGCACCTTTGTCGATCATCGCGGAAAGACCATCACCTTCGAGAAGCCGCCAGAGCGTGTCGTGACGATCGTCCGCTCCGCGCCGATCATCTATCGCTCGATCGACGATAGGGCGGATCACATTACCGGCATGAACAAGGATTCGCTGGTGCGCTATTTCACGAAGGGCATCTATGCCGATCTCCTGCCGGAGATGGCGAAGATCGACATCAGCGCTGCGCAGGACGGTTTTGTGCCGAACGTTGAAGCGATCCTCGCCCAGAAGCCCGACGCCGTCATTCAATGGACACATGACGAGAAGATCATCGAGCCGCTGGAGCGCGTGGGCCTCACCGTCGTCGGCTGGCAATGCTGCACGGAGCAGGATCGCCTCGACTACCTGACCCTGACGGGATACATGACCGGCCGCAACGATCGCGCCCAGGCGATCCTCAAAGCCCAGTCGGACACGCTGAAGGCGCTGGACGAAAAGGTCGCCAAGCTCGACGCGTCCGCACTTCCCTCCGTCCTGCACATCGACAAGGTGGCCGACCAGATCCAGGTCATCGCCAACGGCTCCCAGAACCTCGCACTGAGCGGCGTCACCAATCCGGCGGCCGATAACACGGGTGAATGGTGGCGAACCGTCGATTTCGAGCAACTGCTCGTCTGGAATCCGGACATCATCGTCATTCCGGCCTATGCGGACGATCTCAAGCCAGAGGATTTCTTCAACAACCCGGTTCTGGCGAGCCTGAAGGCCGTGAAGGAAAAACGTGTCTATAAGCAGCCGGTCTTCGCCCGCACGCCGGATGCCCCGGAAATCTTCCTGACGTCGGAATGGCTGGCGGCCATCGCGCACGGCGCCGGGTTCGCGCCCGATTTCAAGAAGCAGATCGCTGATGTCTATGAACTGCTCTACGGGGCGAAGCTGACGGACGAGCAGGTGAAGGCGATCCTCGAATCCGAAAGCAACGCGCCCGCGGAAAAGTATGTCGACATCTTCGGTTAAGGCCGTGCCCGCCGGTCGAACCGGCAGGCGGCTCGTTTCGGTTTCCGTCCTGCCCGCCCTCGTGGTTCTGCTGGTCGTCGCGGTCCTCTATTCGGTGACGATCGGCCGCTATGACCTGTCGGTCCGCGATGTCAGCTATATCCTGATCGACAACATCCACCCGCTTGCCGCGCCCTACTGGGACCCTGTGCATGAGGTCGTCGTCGAGCAGGTGCGCCTGCCGCGCATCATGGCCGCCGTCATCGTCGGCTTCGGCCTGTCCGTTTCCGGCGCGGCCCTTCAGGGCCTCTTCCGCAACCCGCTGGTCGATCCCGGCATCATCGGAGTGACCTCCGGCGCCGGCTTCGGCGGGACACTCGCGATCCTGCTTGGATTGCAGGGCTATGTCCTGCTGGCGATGGCCTTCCTGTTCGGCATCGGCAGCGTGTTCTTAGTCAAACTGTTGTCAACCGTTCGAGGCCGGACGAGTATGCTGACGCTGGTTCTCGCGGGTGTGGTCATCTCGGCATTCTTCTCCGCGGCAATCTCCATCGCCAAGCTCCTGGCCGATCCCTTCCAGAAGCTACCCGCGATCACCTACTGGCTGATGGGCAGCATCGCCTCCACGAACTATCTGGACGTTCTGCTCGTCGCCGTAGCCGTGGTGCCGTCCACCATCGCTATCTACCTGCTGCGTTTCCAGATCAACATCCTGTCGCTCGGAGAGGAAAAAGCCCGCGCGCTCGGCACGCGCGTGGTGCTGGTACAATGGATCATCCTCATTGCCTCGGCACTCGTGTCGGCCGGCGTGGTCGCGACCTCGGGCATCATCGGCTGGGTCGGCCTCGTCATCCCGCACGTCGCACGCGCGCTTGTTGGCGCCGACCATCGGCGGCTCCTTCCGGTCTCGGGCGTGCTCGGCGCCATTTATCTTTTGATGGTGGATAATCTGGCGCGCACGATGACGACCGCCGAGATCCCGCTCGGCATCATCACGGCATTGATCGGCGTCCCGATCTTCGCGGTGATCCTGCGCCGCCTGCACGCCAAGGGGGGATGGTCCAGTGATTGAGGCAAGCGACCTCACCGTCGAACGCGGCGGCCGTACGATCCTGCAGGGCTACAGCCTCCGCCTTGCACGCGGGCGAACACTCGCCATGCTCGGCGCCAACGGCGTCGGCAAGACGACGCTGATCAACACGCTGATCGGTGTCATAAAGCCGACATCCGGCCGGCTGCGGATCGGCGGGCAGGTGGGCTTCGTGCCGCAACTCTTCGAGGTGCCATTCGCCTATTCCGCCTTCGATATCGCCTTGATGGGGCGTGCCCGGCATCTCGGCCTGTTCGGCGCACCGGGCCGGCGCGACTTCGAGATCGTACGACACTACTTCCAGTTGCTGGGGATCGAGCACCTGGAACCGCAAACCTTCAACGCGCTGAGCGGTGGCCAACGACAGTTGGTCATGATCGCTCAGGCCTTGGCATCGGAGTGCGATCTGCTGGTGCTTGACGAGCCCTGTGCCGCTCTTGACTACAAGAACCAGGACAAGGTTCTCAGCCTGCTGGAATATCTCAGGCAGAGCCACGGGATGACGATCGTCTTTTCCACGCACATGCCGCAGCATGCGGTGGAGATTGCCAGCGACGTCCTCCTGATGACCAGCGGAACCCGCTATGTTTACGGACGGATGGAGGAGGCGCTGAGCGCTGAGAACCTTTCGGTCCTATACGATCTGCCTGTCGCTCGCGCAGACTTCGCCGGCTTGGCCAAGCATACCTACGCGCCGGTCTTCCGTCATGATGGAGCAGATTTCGATGCCTGATACGACCAGAGCCGACAAGGGCATTGCCTATATCCACTGGGGAAACAGCTGGCAGCTGAGAAGCTTCCAGGACTTCCGCCACTATCTCGACGACCTCATCTATATCCACGACCTGCCGAAGGTCGATCTCACTGCCTATGCGGCAGTGGTCATGCCGGACGCCATGGACGCAGAGGCGCCACGGGCTCATGCACAACAGCTGAATGCCTATCTGCGCGATGGCGGGTTCCTCGTCGTCTGCCTCCAGGGCCACGCGGATTGGCTCGACATTCCCGGCCTGACATGGACGCCGGGAAACTGCCGCGATTGGCTGTGGTGGACGAAG
>CAMLOC010000548.1 GCA_946481465.1 uncultured Shinella sp.
AGGAGTGCTTCGAAGGCCTTGTCGTTGACGGTCGCCGTCGTCGCCGCCGCATATTGCGGATAGAGCGGGAAGACGAGGATGCGGTCGCAGCCGGCCTTCTGCAGATGCTCCATGCGCGAGGCGATGGAGGGCTGGCCGTAGCGCATCGCCCAGTCGACGACGACCTCGGAATAGTCGGCGAGGGCCGTGGCCATCAGCTCGGCCTGGCTGCGCGTATAGGTGCGCAGGAAGCTCTCGTTCCTCTCCTTGTTCCAGATCGTCTCATACGCCTTGCCCACCTTGCCGGGGCGGGTGTTGAGGACGATGCCGAAAAGGATGGGATACCAGGCGATCTTCGGCCATTCGATGACGCGCTTGTCGGTCAGGAATTCCTTCAGGTAGCGGCGCATCGAGGTGTAGTCGGTCCCGTCGGGGGTGCCGAGATTGACCAGCAGCACGCCGACCTTGCCGTGCTTGACGGGCGCGTGGTCGGCGGGCTTGGCGGCGATGTGCTGCATGGGGCGGTCCTCGGCGTGCGGGATGGGGCTCATTGCTCTCGGGCTTAATCGTCTTGCATAGGCGGGCGCAAACCCGGTCGGCTCAGAATCGTTCTAAAAAGAAATGCCGGCCCGGGAAAGCCCGGGCCGGCAGAAATAGTGGAGACAAATTGTCCTTATTTGGTCGGGATGGACAGCTCCGTGCCAACATGCAGGGCACGCGGGCGCGGATTGCCGTTGGCTTCCGCGATCCTGCGCCACAGCGTGCCGTCGCCGTAGGCGGCCTTGGCGATATCCCAGAGCGTGTCGCCGCGGGCGATGACATGCGTGCCGCCGGCGGCCACCGCGGTTTCGGTCGTCGTGGTCGTGGCGGCGGCACCCGATACGGCCTCGCCGGAAGTTGCCGCGCCCTCGGCCGACTTGGCCGCGGTGTCCGTCGCTGTTTCGCTTGTGGCAGGCTTGGCGTCCGCTCCCGTCGCGGTCTCGGGCGTTGCCGGGGTCTCGACGACCGTGGCGTCGGCGACTTCCGTGATGCGGCCGTCCGTATAGGGCTGGTAGGGGCGGTGCGCGGCGAGATAGTCGGCGACGACCAGTTCGAGGTTGGGGCCGAAATCGTAGGCGTTCATGCCGGCCTTGGCGAAGACGGAATAGCCGTCGCCGCCCGCGCGCATGTAGTTGTTGGAGACGACGCCGTAGGTCTTGGCCGGGTCGAGCGGCACGAAGGCGTCGCCCTCCTTCACCTCGACGGAGACGACGCGGCTGCCGGCCGGCTTCGACTTGTCGAAGGAATATTTCATGCCGGAGACCTGCGGGAAGCGGCCGGCGCCCTCCTCGATCTGGCCGAGGCCGTTTTCGAGGGCGGTAAGGAGGTCCGAGCCCTTGAGCTGGAAGGTCGCGACCGTGTTCTGGAAAGGCAGCACCGACAGCACTTCGCCCATGGAGACCGGGCCGCCGTCGATGGAGGCGCGCAGGCCCCCGCCATTGGTGATGGCGATGGTCATGCCCTGGCTCTTGGTGCGGTCGAGGATGGCGTCGGCCACCAGGTTGCCCATGGCGCATTCGGCCGCGCGGCACACTTCACGCGAGCCGTCGATGGGCGCCGCGCTCTCGGCGACGATCTTGTTCTTCAGCTCCTCGATCGGGCCGCCGAGTTCCTTGATGCGGGCAAGCACCGCCTCGTCGGGCTTGATGGAGCTGTCGATGAGGATCGGCTCGCCGGAGGATTCCTTCACGACGCCCGCATCGTCGAAGACGACCTTGAGATTGCCGAGATACTTGGAATAGGCCGCTGCCTGCACGACGGGCACCTTGTAGCCGCCGGGATTGTCGACCAGCGTCGGGTAGGGGCCTTCCGCCTTGTCCGAGGTATTGGAAAGGAAGGTGTTGGTGTGGCCGCCGACCACCACGTCGACGTCGGGGATCTTGGCGATGGCCGCCAGGTCGCGCGGATAGCCGACATGGGTCAGCGCGATGATCTTGTTGACGCCCTGCTTCTTCAGTTCGGCGATCGCCGCCGTGATGTCGGCGACGTCGTCGCCGATCAGGACATTCGGGCCGGGCGAGGAAAGTTCCGCCGTGTCGTTGGCGACGGCGCCGACGATGCCGATCCCCTGGCCGCCCTGGTTCAGGACGATGAAGGGCTTGATCCGGTCGCCGATCTTCGAGCTTGCGCTGGCCGCGACATTCGCGGTGACGACCGGGAACTGCACCTTGTCGAGGAAGGTCGCGAGGCCGTCCTCGCTGTCGTCGAATTCATGGTTGCCGACGGTCATGGCGTCGAACTTCATGAGGTTGAGGAACTCGGCCTCCACCGCGCCCTTGTAGGTGGTGTAGAAGAGCGAGCCCTGGAAATTGTCGCCGGCGTTCAGCAGCAGCACGTTCTTGCCGGTCAGCGCCTGGCGCTGGGTGTCGATCGCCGTCTTCAGGCGCGCCACGCCGCCGAAGCACTCGCCCTTGCCTTCCTCTTCGGCCGAGCAGGTCGAATCGAACTTGTTGATCGCCTCGATGCGCGAATGCAGGTCGTTGATATGCAGGATGTTCAGCTCGTAATCGGCAAGCGCCGAGCCGCTGGAGAGCGCGATGATGGAGGCGGCCAGAAGGCCGGATCGGAAAAACGTCATGGTCCTCTTCTCCTTGTTTGCCCGCGGTGGCGCGGGAGGGGCGTTCCGTTTCTCGATAGACCGGAAACATGACAGCCAGCCGGCGGATGTTTTCACCGGTCGCGGAGGAGTTCAAGAGAAAAGAAGAGTGGCCGCGGGCCGCGCATGCTTATGAGCCGAAACGAAAAAAGGGCCTTGCGGCCCTTTCCGGAAATCTGTCGCTCGCTCAGGCGCGGCGCGCGAGCGAGAACTGCGCGCCTTCGGCCGTCGTGCAGTTGAGCTGGCTCTGGCTGACCAGTGCGCAATTGACCTTGGACTGGGTGTTGCGCACCAGCGAGGTCATGTTGATCTCGACCAGCGTCGGCGAGGTGTTGATGTAGGTGCCGGAGGCGAGAAGCTGGTTCGTGTCGGTCGTGCGCGTCGTGAACGTGCCGGCCTGGAAGGTGGAAACGATGCCGTTCGGGTCGACCCATGCGCCTTCCACGCCCTGTGCCACGGGCTGCTGGACGGCGGGCAGATCGCGCGGTGCGCGGCCCGACTGGCAGGCGGCGAGCGCGACGGCGGCGGTCAGCAGGCTGAGGACTGTGATCGGCTTCATATGGGTCTCCCAGGGTCACGGCGGCGCGAACCACCCGTCCATTTCGCCAGACCATGCCGCGAAGAGACGTCGAAAGCAAGACGCGCGGCCAGGGCAACGGGTATTATCCCATTGAAAGCGAAGACGCCCGCGGGTCTGCCGCGGGCGTCCTGTCAGGGCGTGAAAGCCGGTTCAGCGGACCAGGATATTCCTGAACTGCCACGGATCCTTCGTGTCGAGGTCTTCCGGGAAGAGACCCGGGCGGCCGTCGAGCGGGGTCCAGTCGGTATAGTGGCCCTCGACCGGGCCGAGATAGGGCGTCTGCACTTCGAGGCAGCGCTTGTAGTCGACCTCGTCGGCCTCCACGATGCCGGCCTTGGGGTTTTCCAGCGCCCAGACCATGCCGGCGAGCACGGCGGAGGTCACCTGCAGGCCGGTGGCGTTCTGGTAGGGGGCGATGCGGCGGGTTTCCTCCAGCGACAGGCGCGAACCGTACCA
>CAMLOC010000549.1 GCA_946481465.1 uncultured Shinella sp.
CAGGGTAGTCACATATGAGTTGAAGGCCCCTCCCCAACCCCTCCCCACAAGGGGGAGGGGCATAACCCGCCGCTCCCTCGGTGCATACGTCGAGATGATGGGCATGCCTCCTTCTTTCTCCCCCCTTGTGGGGGAGATGCCGGCAGGCAGAGGGGGTCTTACCCCTCGATCCAGACAGGACGCCCCGGAACATTTTTCCCCGCCGCGCGTCTTTACTCCGACACAATCGGAGGCATCGCCATGCTGAAATGGGCCCTTATCTTCCTCGTCATCTCGCTGATCGCCGGTTTTCTCGGCTTTTCCGGGGTATCGGCCGCCAGCGCGACGATCGCCAAGGTGCTCTTCGCCATCGCGCTCGTCATCTTCCTGGTCTTCCTTGTGCTTGCATTGATGGCCGGCAGTCTCGCCTTCTGAGTGCAAATGATCCACAGCCCATGTTGCATTCCGGCAACACAGGCTTATTCATGAGCATTTAAGTCATATAATTCGTTGCAGCAGGGAAAATCCTGATAAAACCGGTCACGTTATCGAACCGTTTCCTCAGGAAGTTCCCGCATGCACAAGCCCTCCCGCACGATGTTCCGCCTGGCGCTCGCCGGCACGTCCCTTCTCACGCTCACGACCGTCGCCCTCGCGCAGGACCAGGCGGCCACGGCGGCGGGCGGCGCGACCGTTCTCGAAGACATCGTCGTCAACGGCGGCAGCGGCGGCGTCATCACGGCGGACGGCTATGTGGGCAAGAGCAGCGCGACGGGCGCCAAGGTCGATACGCCCTTCATCCAGACGCCGCAGTCGATCTCCTCGATCACGCAGCAGCAGCTCGAGGACCGCAATCCGCAGACCCTGCTCGATACGATCGCCTATACGCCGGGCACCCGCGTCGGCGGCTACGGCTTCGATCCGCGCTTCGACTCGTTCACCGTGCGCGGCTTCGACGTGACCTATACCGGCGTCTTCCGCGACAACCTGCGCCAGCCGGGCGCCGGCTCCTCGCTGTTCAAGACGGAACCCTACGGCCTGGAAGGCGTCTCGATCCTGCGCGGCCCGTCCTCGGCGCTCTACGGCGCCTCCGGCGCCGGCGGCCTCTACAACCTCATCAGCAAGCGCCCGACGGAAGATGCGCTGCGCGAGATTCAGGTGCAGTACGGCAGCCATGACCGCTACCAGGGCCAGTTCGACTTCTCCGGCCCGGTCAACGAGGAAGACCCGGTCTTCTACCGCCTGACGGGTCTCCTGCGCAGCGCCGACACCGAGCAGGTCGGCGTTCCCGACGACCGCGCCTATATCGCGCCGGCCCTCACCTGGAAGCCGGACGAGGACACGAGGCTGACCATCCTCGGCGAATACTCCCGCACCAAGACGGGCGGCACCGCGGCCTATTACTTCGACCCGGCCACCGGCAAGGTCAGCGACTTCTTCGCGGGCAACCCGGCCTTCAACGATTCGATCCAGAACCAGGGCCGTATCGGCTATGAGTTCGAGCACCGCTTCAACGAGGTCTTCACCTTCCGCCAGAACGCCCGCGCCTCCTGGCTGAACGTGGAGGCCGACTGGGCCTTCGCCTACCAGCCGAACGCCGCCGACCCGACGCTTCTCGACAGCAGCGCCGGCTCGTTCGAGGAATGGCTGGACACCTATACGATCGACAACCAGCTCGAGGCCAAGTTCGAGACCGGCGCGCTGGAGCACACGCTGCTGGCCGGCATCGACTTCACCAAGGTCTACTGGAAGTCGCTGAACGGCTACGGCGTCACGCCGCCGCTCGACACCACCGACCCGACGCGCGGCCGCCCGACGGACCCGATCGGCTTCCAGACGAAGAGCGTGCAGGACCAGTTCATCACCGGCCTCTACCTGCAGGACCAGATCCGCTACGACGCGCTGACCTTCACGCTCGGCGGGCGTTACGACTGGGTCTCGACCGACACCGACAACACGGACCTTGCCTCCGGCGCGGTCGAGACGATCAACCAGAGCGACCGCGCGTTCACCTGGCGCGCCGGCGTGACCTATGAGACCGAATGGGGCATCACCCCCTATGCCAGCTACTCGACCGCCTTCTCGCCGAACGCCGGCGTGAACCTTGCCACCGGCAACCCGTTCAAGCCGACCGAGAGCGAGCAGCAGGAAGTGGGCGTCAAGTATCTCCTGCCCGACAGCAACACGCTGCTGACGGCCGCGCTCTTCAACATCGACCAGACGAACGGCCTCTACTATGAAGTCGTCGACCTGCCGACCGGCCCGGCCAACGTGCAGGTCCAGCGCGGCAAGCTGCGCTCGCGCGGCCTGGAACTGGAGGCGTCGACCAGCCTCGACAACGGCCTCTCGCTGATCGCCTCCTATACCTATACGCAGGCCAAGATCATCGACGGCCCGGCCGGCACCGTCAACAACGACGTCTCCTCCGTGCCGCGCCACATGGCCTCGCTCTGGGCGCACTACAGGATGCCGGAAGACGGCGCGCTCGCCGGCCTCGGCTTCGGCGCAGGCATCCGCTTCACCGGCGAGAGCTACGGCGACGACGCCAACAGCATGAAGAACAAGGCACGCGCCTTCGTCGATGCGTCGATCGACTACGATTTCGCCGCCATCGACAAGGACTTCGCCGGCCTGAAGCTGCAGGTCAATGCGACCAACCTCTTCGACCGCCAGGACGCCGTCTGCTCGGCCGGCTACTGCTACCGCGACCAGGGCCGCACGGTCATCGGCACCCTGAAATATTCCTGGTAAGCCCTTGACGGTGCTTACCACCCGGGATGGCGAGACCGCCTTCCGGCCCTCGGGCCTGAAGGCGGTCTTCAGCGGCGAACATGCCTGGTGCGGCGAGAAGATGATGCTCTCGTCGGATCTCGACGACGCCGTGCCGCTCTGCGACTTCCTGGGGGGAGACGGGTTCTCCCGGACGATCGACCGCTACGCGGAGAGCCACGGCAAGGCCGACCGGCGCGCCGCGGCCTCCTTCTGGTCGCTCTACTATTTCTCCGCCCTCACCATCCCCTATGTCGTGGCGCGCCGTGCGGAACGCACCCTGCCCGTCGCCTTCGACACGATGACCATCGCCATCGGCGAGGACGGCCTGCCGCGCGCCTTCGGCCTGCCGCACGAGGGCGACTGGAGCGAGGGCGACGACCTCCTCGACTTCGTCACCCCGCTGGTGGACTGCCACCTGTCCCGCGCCGTCGCCCTGTTCCGGGAGAAGACCGGCATCGCGCCGAAACTCGCCTGGAACAACGCGGCCGTCTATATCGACTATGCCTTCAACGCGACGGACCACGCGGCGCCCGAAGGCGACGACCACTGGCCCTCGCGCCCGCTCTTCGATTGCCCGCTGCTGGCGAACGGCAGCCGGAACCCCTTCCACGGATGCCTGCGCCACGAGATGGAAGCCGGTGCCGTCCACTGTCGCCGCAAGGTCTGCTGCCTGCGCTACATGCTGCCGGGCATTCCCGGCTGCGGCGAACTCTGCGCCCTGCCGGAACTGAGAAAACAATGACCCGTCTCCTCGCCTTCTTCACCGCCGCCTTCCTGCTGGCGGCAAGCCTTGCCGCCCGCGCCGAGGTCCAGTACCCGCTGACCGTGACTGATGCCCTCGGCCGCGAGGTGACCATCCCCGCCGAACCGAAGGCGATCCTGCTC
>CAMLOC010000550.1 GCA_946481465.1 uncultured Shinella sp.
GAACGCGCCGAAGAAATTTTCCTGTAGCGCGTCATTGGCATTCTTCGCACGCGGCCACCAGACGAGAGCCGCGATGACGACGATGTAGCTTGCGACGTCAGCGCCATAGGTGATCCCGGCTCCGAAGGCCGCGAGCAGCAGGCCGCCGGCGGCAGGGCCGATCGACCTTGCAATATTGATGCCGAGCGAGTTGAGGGCGACGGCACTTTTGACATCCTCGCGCTTGACCAGTTCAGGTACGATCGCCTGCCAGGTCGGGCCCATCAAGGCCGCGCCGATACCACCGAGGAAGGTCAGGCCGATCAGCGCGCTGACCGAAAGCATGCCTGTCTGGGACAGGACCATCAGCGAGATACTGACGGATGCCAGCAGAAGCTGGACGGCAATCAGGAACCTGCGGCGATCGAGGATGTCGGTGAGAACGCCCGCCGGAATGGCAAGCAGGAAGATCGGCAGCGTTCCGGCCGCCTGAACCATGGCGACTGCAGCCGGCGATGCAGACAGGTCCGTCATCAGCCAGGAGCTGGCGACGTCGCGCATGAAGCTGCCCGTGTTGCCGAGGACCGTGGCGATCCAGAGAACCGCGAAGACAGGCTGCGCAAGGGGTGCGAAAGTGCCCCCGGAGGTTTTCGCCGCACTCATTTGCCTGCTCCCTCGGCGAGATCATATGCTGCGACGAACACGAACGCTCCGGCGAGGCCAAGGTGCTCGAAGAAGGCGTTGGTTGCCATCATGCGATCCATGCCGGGTGCCATCTCCCAGAAACGAAGAGCGACGAAGGTTGCAAGCAGCGTGAAGCCGGCCAATGCCAGAGCACCGACCCAGCGCAGGAAACCGGACACCACCATGGCCGATGCCGTAAGCTCGAACAGGATGACCGCGACCGCGAAGAAAGCCGCCGGATGGAGGCCGAAGTGATCCATCTCTGCCAGCGCGCCGTTGAAATCGAAGATCTTGTTGAGGGGGCCCTGGATGTAGGCCGCGCAAAGTGCGAGCAACGAAACCGTTCGCGTGACCGGCGATCCGAAAACACGCGCCAGACGGCCTTGAACCGTATTCAATATCGGGGATTGATAGGCCATATCTGCTCCTGCAAGTTCGCCGGTCGTATCGAGCGGCTGTGTTCGATGGAGCGATATTGACCGGGAACCGCCCCATCAACAATTGCATCAATGGTTTCGATTTAATTGCGATTATTGCAATTATGGAAGGATCGCCCGGGCGGCGTCAGCCGCCCGGGCGCGAAAGCTCGATCACACAGCCCAGCAGGAGCAGCCCAGCGCGCCGAAAAAGCCCTTGAGATCGCTGATGGGCAGGCTGGAGGTCCAGGCGCCGGCATGGTCGTGACCATGCACGCCGCAATCGCTGGCGCAGCCGCAGGTGGAGATCGCGGTGCGGCGCAGCGAGCGGGCGCCAGCACCTTCCGGTTCGCCCCAGGCCGCGTAGCCGCCGAATTTGCGCACCGGCGACCAGTCGGGCATCGCGGGTGGAAGATTGTTCTCGTCGAGCGCCTTAAAGTCCCCGGCGCCATAGACAATCTTCCCGCCGACCATGGTCAGTTCCGACACGAGGAAGGAAATCTCGTCTTCCGCGCAGGCGAAGAAGTCCTTGTCCGGCACCACGAGATCGGCGAACTGCCCCTTCTCGATGCGGCCCTTCTTGCCCTCTTCATTGGAGAACCAGGTCACCTTCTCGGTCCACATCCTCAGCGCCGTCTCTCGGTCGAGGCAGTTGGAACGCGGATAGAGCTGCATGCCGCCGACCGTCCTGCCCGTGATCATCCAAGCAAGCGAGACCCAGGGATTGTAGGAGGCGACGCGGGTGGCGTCGGTGCCGGCGGAGACATTGACGCCCTTCTCCAGCATCCGGGCAATCGGCGGCGTGGCCTCGGCAACACCATGGCCGTAGCGCTCGACAAAATATTCGCCCTGATAGGCCATGCGATGCTGGGTGGCGATGCCGCCGCCAAGGGCCGCAATGCGGTCGATAGACCGTTCCGAAATGGTCTCGGCATGGTCGAAGAACCAGTTCAGGCCTTCCAGCGGAATATCCTTGTTGACCTTTTCGAACACATCGAGCGAACGGGAGATCGTCTCGTCATAGGTCGCATGCATGCGCCACGGCCAGCGGTTCTCGGCAAGAACGCGCACCACCTCTTCCAGTTCGCCTTCCATTTCCGGCGCCATTTCGGGGCGCGGCTGGCGGAAATCCTCGAAATCCGCGGCGGAGAACACCAGCATTTCGCCGGCGCCGTTGTGACGGAAGTAGTCGGTACCCTGCTTGTATTTCACCGACTGCGTCCAGTTGAGAAAGTCCTGCTTCTCCTCCTTCGGCTTCTGGGTGAAGAGGTTGTAGGCAAGGCGCACCGTCATCTCGTTGTTGTCAGCCAGCCGCTGGATGACCTCGTAATCGTCCGGGTAGTTCTGGAAACCACCGCCCGCGTCGATCACGCCGGTGACACCGAGACGGTTCAGTTCGCGCATGAAGTGACGGGTCGAGTTGACCTGATAGTCCAGGGGAAGCTTGGGTCCCTTGGCGAGCGTCGAATAAAGAATGCCGGCATTCGGCTTGGCCAGCAGCATGCCGGTCGGGTTTCCATTGGCATCGCGCGTGATCTCGCCGCCCGGCGGATTGGGCGTGTCGCGGGTGTAGCCGACGGCGCGAAGAGCGGCGCCGTTCAGCAGCGCCCGGTCATAGAGATGCAACAGGAAAACCGGCGTGTCTGGGGCGACCGCATTGATCTCCTCGATGGTCGGCAGACGTTTTTCCGCGAACTGGTGTTCGGTGAAGCCGCCGACGACACGCACCCATTGCGGCGCGGGCGTGATCGCCACCTGGCGCTTCAGCATGTCCATCGCATCCGCGAGCGAGCGCACGCCGTCCCAGCGCAGTTCCATATTGTAGTTCAGGCCGCCGCGCACGACGTGAGTGTGGTTGTCGATCAGCCCCGGCAGAACGCGCTTTCCCTTGAGATCGACGATCTTCGTATCCGATCCGGCCAGCGCCATGATCTCTGCGTCCGATCCGACCTCGAGAAAAAGGCCGTCCTTGATGGCGATTGCCGTCGCACTGGGGTTGCTGCGGTCGAGCGTCGTGACGCGGCCATTGTGAAGGATCAGGTCGGGATACATGCTACCTACTCCGGTCTGCTTGGGATCTGCGGCTTTCGCCGGTGAGAAGAGGTTCGAAAACGCCAGGCTCGACGCTCCTCCGAGAAAGGTCCGTCGCGTGGTCATCAGCCCTGCTCCCCTGTCCTTGCCTGAGCCTGAGCCTGATGAATGACATCAACCGGCCTGGAACCGCCTTTGGGCATGTGGCCAAACATGTGCGGCTTTATCTGATGCAACCATGAAACTGCTGCCGGTTCGCTTCTCCAGAACGTTTTCGCGAGCGGGATGACCTGCTCGCCCACGAGAATGCCGAGAAGACCAACGAGTGCGACGACCGGCGGCGCGGGCGAACGGACGTTGAGCAGGCTGTAGACAATGCCGACCAACAGCCCCGCACCGAGTGACAGAAGATAGATTTTCACGGGATGTCCTCCACGGAATATGGAAAGACCACTCCGACGGGGTTGTCGGAGTGGTCTGCTCTGGTCCTTACTTGGCGGGATTCGGGCCGATG
>CAMLOC010000551.1 GCA_946481465.1 uncultured Shinella sp.
GTTCAATCGCATCGGCTACAAGCTCGACGCGGTGATCTCCGGCTTCGCGATCGGCGCCGGATTTTCGGTGATTGAGAACATCATCTACCTGACCCGCTTTCCGGAGCTGGCTGCCAATGTCTGGATGGTCCGCGGCCTGGGCACCGCCGTCATGCATGGCACTACCTGCGCCGTGCTCGCGGCCACGGCCCATGAATTTGCCGAGCGCGAAACCCGCGGCGCGGCCGCCGAATTCGATTTCAACCTGCTGTGGTTCATCCCCGGGTACCTCATCGCGGTCGCCATCCACACCGCATTCAACCAGTTCCCGGAACAGCCGCTGCTGGCGATGATCGGCATCCTCGCCGTCGCTCCTTTCGTCATCATGGGCATCTTCCGCTTTGGCGCCGTCGAGGCCCAGCAATGGCTGAGAGAGGAACGGGCGGAGACCCGCGCTGCGCTCGAAGCCTGGGAAGCAGGCAAATATCCGGACGACGAAAGCGGGCGGAAGATCGCCGCGCTTGTGAAGCGCTCCGACGATAAGACCGCCTCCCGGATGCGCGAATATTGCCAGCTCCTGACCTGGGTCCTGCTGCAGGCCGAGGACACGCTGCACGACCAGGTCGAGGACACGGAAAAGCTGCATATCGAGGGCAAGGCCGCATTTGCCCGTCTCGCCGCGCTGAAGCGCGAGTTGGGCAAGACCAACGTTGCGACGCTAAAGGCGCTCCTGCCTTTCAGCCGCAACGATTATTGGGAGATTTCCGAGCTCGAGGAACGGCTCGGACGATAGGCCGCCACGCTCTAGTGGCGGTGTTCCCTGCGCAGGAGGTAGCGGCCGTCGCTGAAGCGGTCGAACAAACCGTCGATCGCCGGATGATCGATCTCCCCGCCGTCCTCGTCGGGCACCAGGTTTTGCTGGCTGACATAGGCGATGTAGCTCGACTGTTCGTTCTCGGCGAGCAGGTGGTAGAACGGCTGGTCCTTGGGAGGCCTCAGCGGCTCAGGAATGGCGTCGTACCATTCCTCGCTGTTGGCGAACTCGGGATCGACGTCGAAGATCACGCCGCGGAAATCGAGCAGCCGGTGGCGCACGACATCGCCGATGCCGAAGCGGGCGGCAGGAATGGGCTTGCCGTTGTCGGTTAGCAGGCGGTTCATGGCACTCAATGTAGAGAAGCATCCGGACTAGGCAAGGTTCCGGTGCGCTGCTAGAGGCGCGCGTCCGACCCAAATCGCCGGTCCTTCCGGCGTGGCACCCGACATGCGGAGAGGTGGCTGAGTGGTCGAAAGCACCGCACTCGAAATGCGGCGTGCGGGCAACCGTACCGTGGGTTCGAATCCCACCCTCTCCGCCAGCACCCGGATTGACACCCGCGCCGCTGCCTTTTAGGCGGCACGCTTTGACGCGCGGGGCCAGGCCCTCGCCAGGCAAGACGCGCGGCCACGGATTTTTGAAAGAGAGCCAATGTTCGCAATCGTGCGCACGGGCGGCAAGCAATATCGCGTCGCCCCGGGAGACAAGATCGTCGTCGAGAAGCTCGACGGCAACGCGGGCGACCGCATCACGCTCGGCGACGTGCTGCTCGCCGGCGACGGCTCCGACCTGAAGTCGACCGACGGCCTGACCGTCGCGGCCGAAATCGTCGCCCAGGCCAAGGCCGACAAGGTGACGGTGTTCAAGAAGCGCCGCCGCCACAACTACCGCCGCAAGAAGGGCCACCGCCAGCAGCACACGATCCTCAAGATCGTGTCGATCGGCGGCCAGAAGGCCGAGGGCGCCAAGAAGCCGCCGGCCAAGGCCAAGGCAGCTCCGGCTTCCGAGCCTGCGGAAGTGACGTCGCAGCCGACCGAGAATCCCGCTCCCGAGCCGAAGGCGAAAGCCGCGAAGCCCGCGAAAAAGGCGGTAAAGGCGGAAACCCCGTCGACAGAAAATGCTGCACCTGCTAAGGCCGCGGCGAAGAAGGCTGCTCCGGCGGCCAAGAAGAAGACCGAGAAGTAATTCGACATGGCACATAAAAAAGCAGGCGGCTCGTCCCGCAACGGCCGCGACAGTGAGAGCAAGCGCCTCGGCGTGAAGCTGTTCGGCGGCCAGTCGGCGCGCGCCGGCAACATCATCGTGCGCCAGCGCGGCACCAAGTGGCATCCCGGCACCAACGTCGGCATCGGCAAGGATCATACCCTCTTTGCCCTTACCGACGGCTGTGTGGCGTTCCGAGACGGCAAGCTCGGCCGCAAGTTTGTGCACATTATGCCGGCAGTCGAGGACCAAGCATAGGAACGGTCATAAAGGGACCGTTCCCACGAGGGGGCGGCCCGGACGAGATCTAGAAACCAGATCGAGACCAAAAGGGAGAAGAGGGAAGCCCCCTCCTTCTCCCTTCTGTGTTTCTGAAGGGCCGCCATCTTCTCCCGAAATTGTCACACGGCCCCGGCAACGGGTCCGCGAGTGGGAGAAGGACCGATGTTCGCACGGACGGATAGGCTGCTGCTTCGGCCCGGCTGGGCCGAGGATGCGCAGGCGCTCGCGCAGGCGATTGGGGACGAGATGATCGTCCGCAATCTCGCCACCGCGCCGTGGCCCTACCGCCTGCGCGACGCCGAGGCCTTTCTCGCCGCCCCGCGCGACCCGGTGCTGCCGTCCTTCCTGATCTTCGAGCGCACGGACGGCGCGCCGCGCCTGGTCGGCGCCTGCGGCCTCGGCCGGAGGCCGTCGGGCGCGGTCGAGCTCGGCTACTGGATCGCGCGTCCCCACTGGGGCCGCGGCTTCGCCACCGAGGCGTGCGTGGCGCTGATCGACATCGCCCGCACGCTCGGCCTGCAGACCCTCGAAGGCTCGCACTTCATCGACAATCCCGCGTCGGGCCGAGTGCTAGAAAAGCTCGGCTTCCAGCCGATCGGAATCACCGCCCCGCGGATGAGCTGCGCCCGGGGAGTGGAAGAATTCTCGCGGATGCTGCGCTTGCGGCTGGTCGAGGCAGCAGCATCGGCGGAGGACCAGGCAGAGGCGATCGCCGCCTGACCGTCATTGCGAGCGTAGCGAAGCAATCCAGAAAACGTTGGCGCCGCTGGATTGCTTCGTCGCTTCGCTCCTCGCAATGACGATTACGCCGCCCGTCTCACCTTCTTCCGGTCCGGTTCGGCGTCCATCACCCCAGCCTCGTACGCCCGCAGCAAGTCCCGATCGTCCTCGTTCCACGGATGGAAGCCCGGCAGGAAGAAGCTCACCCACGCCCCCGCGATCTTGCGGAACATGCCCGGCCGCACCCACGCGTACCACAGCAATCTCGCCCACGCGCGAACGCCCGTCACCCCGTCCTGCCGCATCAGCTCAAGCGCGCCTGCCGTGCGGTCGACGACGAAATTGCGCGTGATGTAGAGCATCACCCGCGCCTTGACGCTCCAGCGCTTCCACCGGGTCCACCCGCGCGTCGCGTGCAGCCAGGTGTCGTAGGCCACCCCCTTGTGCTCGATCTCCTCGGCCGCGTGCCAGCGCCACAGGTCCGCCGCGGTTGGGTCGGCTCCCGCCAGGTGACGCGGGTTCTTGAGCAACTGATGAGCGAGAATCGCGGTGAAATGCTCGAGCGCCATGGTCGCCGCGAGGCTGGCGACCGGCGGCCGGCTCCGCGTCAGCGCGAGCCGCC